>DAOVNI010000053.1 GCA_030630315.1 Phycisphaerae bacterium
GTAGTTCACAGGGTTGTGCTTCTCATAGCCATCGGGGTTGTCCCAGGGTGTGCCGAGATGGTCCCACTCAGGGAACCAGAGTTCTTCGGTGTCAAAGTAGGCCATCCGCTCGTCGAGGTTGCCGTCCTGATTGACCAGACAGCGGAAACAGTCGGGCCAGTTGCCGGCAATCCAGTTAATCATATAGCCGCCGAAGGAAGCACCCAGCGCACCCACCCTATCGCCGTCCATCCAGGGATACCACTTTAAGGCAGCGGCCAGACCTTTCTGGAGGTCCTCGAGGGGCTTGCCGCCCCAGTCGCCCCGGATGGAATCGGTAAAGGCCTGTCCATATCCGGTGGAACCGTGGAAATCCACCATAACCGCAGCGTAGCCTGCTCCTGCATACGCTTGCGGGTTCCAGCGGTAGTGGAAACTGTTCCCGAAAGAGCCCTGAGGGCCCCCGTGAATCAGAAAAGCCACCGGATATTTCTTGCCTGGATTAAAATCAATGGGTTTGACCACATAGCAATAGACAGTTTCGTTGTTCCATCCCTTGAAGGAGAACTGCTCGTATTTACCCATCCGGGCAGCGGCGATTTTTTCTGAGTTAATAGTGGTGATTTTACGCACATTCCTGCCGTCAGGTTTAACCGAATACAGTTCCACCGGGCTGCGCAGGTTACTGGCGCCATAAATAATCCTGCCGCCTGCTATGCCGGGCGAGCTGACTCTACCCTCTTTCACGATGGTGCGAACTTTGCCGGTTTTCACGTTGATGGCGAACAGGGATTTTTGGCCTATGTTTGTTGCAGTTACATAAATGGTTTTACTGTCTGCCGACCAGCAGAGTGACGAGGGGCTGCGGTCCCAATTTTCTGTCAAAACCCGCTCTTTACCCCGGGGCCAGGACCGCAGGACGATTCGATAGCGGTCAGACTCGTATCCAGGCCTGGCCATAGCCAAGTAAGCCAGGGTCTTGCCATCGGGCGAGAAAATCGGATGAGTATCCCAAGCTCTATTCTTTTCCGTTAAACATTTCGGCGATTTCGATTTGTCAATAGGTACCCAATAAAGGTCGAAGTCCGTTGACCACGGTTCTTCCCTGCCTACATCGCGGGCGGTAAAAATAAGGCCTTTACCATCCGGTGTGAATGTGATTTGCTCGGGGCCGCCGAAGGGTTTGGAAGGAGTGTCGGCGTCCATGCCCTGCATCACCTCCACCGCTTCGCCACCGGCTGAGGGCATCACAAACAGGTGTGAGCGTCGGCCATCTTTCCAGGTATCCCAGTGCCGAACAAAGATTCGCTCGTAAATCCGTCCGCTCGCTTTTTTTGCCTTGATTTCGTCGAGTCTGTCCTTTGTTTCCACAGCGGTGGCGCAGTCCGGAAAGACTTCCATAGTAAAACCAATATGTTTTCCGTCGGGCGAGACGAGAAGATTCCCAATGTCAAGCGGCTCATCGGTAACCTGTTCCGCTTCCCCACCATCAATCCGAATGCGCCAGACCTGTGAAGACCCCGAGCGGCCGGATATAAACCAGACCGTTTTGCCGTCGGGCGCCCAGCGGGGATTAAAGTCCTCTGACAGGTGGGAAGTCAAGCGGCGAAGCCCTTTCCCGTCCGTGCCGACCAGCCAGAGGTCGGTTCGCCCAACGTTCGCTTCGAGGTCGGTTTTTCGCAGCACGAAAACAATCCACCTGCCGTCCGGCGAAACCTGCGGGTCGGAGACACGGTCCATTGACAGCATATCGTGAACGGAAAACGGATGAGTTTCGCCGGCAGGCGCTGCGGCAAGAGATGCCACACTTGCATACAGAAAAATGAACAAGAACAAAAGTATCAGACGCATCCCGTTAGAAATTCTCCAGGCTTTACGAATACCAGTTCTTTTAGACGGGCTACAATCAATAATATAGACTAAAGAGCGAAGATTTCTAACGGGACGCATAATTTTGTCCTTTCTTTCCTGGCGCGGAGTTTCCCGAGAACGCTGAGTTATTTTAATTGTCATTTTTTTTCTGCGAGCTTTGCGTTCTCAGTTCGTGCTTCGGAGTTTTTTTCTTTGGTGATGGTAACGGGGATATCGAGCCAGAAGGTCGAACCCTTGCCGGGCTCGCTTTTCATCCCAATATCACCTGCCAGCATAGATGCCAGTTCCTTACTGATGGCAAGTCCCAGCCCGCTGCCGGTCGATTCGCGGGTTATAGAGCCGTCAGCCTGCCGGAATTTTTCAAATATCTTTTCCCTGTCGGGCCCGGCAATGCCGCAGCCGGTATCGGTTACCGCAATCCGGACCATCTTTTCATCGGCCATTTGCGCTCGAATTTCAATCCTGCCGCGCTCCGGCGTGAACTTTACCGCATTACTTAGAAAATTGTACAGTATCTGCTGCACCTTGCCCGCATCCGTTGAAAGAAGCGGTATATCATCGTCGGCCAGCAGTTTCACTTTGATTTTCTTTTTCTTTGTCAGCAGTGAGAAAGATGCTACCACACCTTTACACAACTGCGGCACAGAGGTCTTTTCCACGTGCAGCTCCATTTTTCCCGCCCTGGTCTTTGCCAGGTCCAGAAGGTCGTTAATCATATTTAAGAGTCTATTTCCGCTGGTGATAATGTTCTCAGCGTACCTTCGGCCTTTGTCGTTTTTTAGAATGTCGGGCTTTTCCCGCAAAACCTGGGCAAAGCCCAGTATCGCATTCAAGGGCGTTCTGAACTCGTGCGAGATATTGGCTAAAAATTCGCCCTTTACTTTGTTGGCCTTGAACAGCTCGATATTTCGCTCGGAAAGCTCTGCTATTTTGGCATCGAGCTGTTTGTTTGCCAGCCGCAGTTTTTCCTGTGTCGCTTGCAGTCCATCGAGCATATTGTTGAACGCATTGGCAAGCTTCTCATATTCGTCGCCGGTTTTTATCGAGCTTCTTATATCGAGATTGCCCTCGGCGACGTTGTTTGCGAGGGCCCGCAGCTGCCGGATGGGGCGCAGGATTACCCGCTGGGTTATCATATAAAACGCAACGACCGCCCCTGCCCCGGCGATTAGGCCGGCAACGATTATCCAGACCCGATTCATAAAGACCGTGTTGCTGATTTCGCCGGCCGGGCGTTGAATAACCGCCGCCCCTATCTGCTCATTCAGCGAAAATGCGCTGGCAGAACCCTGCGGATTATGGCAGCTTATACAGCTATCGGTCGCTTTGAAGATGCGCACATAAGTACTACCAAGGATGCCATCTTCGCGTTCCTTATCTCTTAGAAGCTCAATCATATCTTTTTGTTCTTCGGTCAGTTGCAGGAGTTGTTTTCCATTTTCCTTTGTGAAGCGAATCCAGCGTATCTCGCGGTCGTTTACGTCAAGCACCGCACCGGTATTGTCCAGTGCGTCAAGGGCCGTTTCGCCGGATTCTTTTACTTGAAAGTGCCGACGCAGCAGGGTCTCAGCTTTAGCTCGCCCGGCATCGAGGGATGCCTTTGTGGTGAGTTTGCCCATCCAGATATAGGGAATCGAAAGTGCCAAGGCGAGCACCAGCACCACCGCCGTTCCAAAGGTGAGCCGACACTTCTTCGCCAGCGAAAGAGGCGACAAATGCAAAAAAACCAGAATCTTATGATAGATATTATGTATGTACCTTCGCATAAGCTTATAACCTGCTGCCAGGTATCAATTTTGCTCGTCGGTTTTCTGCTCTATTGCGTGCAGATGTCTTTGCGTTCGCAGATTCAGCTCGTCGAGCTGTTTGGCGTCCACTTCGCTCGGCGCATCGGTTAAGAGACACTGGCCTCGCTGGGTCTTGGGGAATGCGATGACGTCCCTAATATTATCTGTGCCGGTAAGCAACATAATGAGTCTATCCAGGCCGATTGCTATTCCGCCGCACGGCGGTCATTGGGGGGTTTTTTATAATTCATCTGATCCAGTTTTCGTGCAGCATGTTTAGCTGAGCTGCTGTCCGGGTAGTTTTCAATAACTGCCCGGTAAGCCGCCTCTATTTTCGGATTTGCCTTCGATGCTGAAATACCCCCTGAGTCTCTTAGCTTCTCATAATACATGCCGATAAAGTATTGTGCATGCCAGGCGTACTTGTAATCAGGCCAATTATCAACTACTTTCTGATAGTACTCTATGGCTTCGCTGTACTCGTGCAATTCCTGACTATAGATAACAGCCGCCGTATAGTAAGCCGGTGCGGTAAAAGCAGAGGGCGACAATTCCTGTATGATTTTCTCCCGTAGCGTTATTGCTTTTCGGTAATAGTTTCTGGCTTGCTCTTCAAAACCTTCTCTGTCCTTTCGTGCTGCTTTATTGTAGTACTCTTGTCCTGCCAGCCATAAGGCCGCCACCAAGCCCGGCTGATCCTTGAAATTGGCGATTAACTTATCAATCCTCACCAGAGCGTTGGGGTCATCACCGCCCTCAATACGTGATACTATCGAGGCCACTTGTGACCACATCGATATGCAATTTTGCTCGGTGGGTTGCTTTTTCACTATTATACAGGTTATCACCCCAGCAACTATAATTGTGGAAATAGTAATTATAGTCCAAAGGCGTCTCTGTTTCTTTTGCTCGGACATTTTACATTACTCCCAAAAATTCAGGCCAATACTATAACCTAATTTATAAATTCCGCTATTTATTGTTTTTTCTCATCGGCTTTTTGTTCTATTGCGTGCAGATGTCTTTGCGTTCGCAGATTCAGCTCGTCGAGCTGTTTGGCGTCCACTTCGCTCGGCGCATCGGTTAAGAGACACTGGCCTCGCTGGGTCTTCGGGAATGCGATGACGTCTCTGATGTTCTCCGTTCCGGCCAGGAGCATTATAATTCTGTCAAGGCCCAGTGCAATTCCGCCGTGCGGCGGAGCGCCGTATTCCAGGGCCTTCAGGAAGAAGCCGAACCGCTGCTGTGCCTGCTCCTTTGATATATTGAGCAGGTCAAAGACCTTTTGCTGGACCTTTGCATTGTGGATACGGATACTGCCGCCGCCAATCTCACTGCCGTTGACGACGATATCATAGGCCTGCGAGCGAACATTGGCCGGGTCGGTTTCGAGCTTGTCCATGTCCTCTTGCGCAGGAGCGGTGAACGGATGATGCAGTGAATCGTAACGCTTTTCATCCTCATTCCACTCGAACAGCGGAAAATCCACTATCCAGACAAATTCAAAGTACCCTTCTCCGTAGAGCTTCAAGTCCCGGGCAAGTTTGCACCGCAAGGGGGCCAGGGCCTTATTGGCCGCTCTTTCGGTATCGGCGACAAACAAAAGCAGGTCGTCGTCTTTTGCCTCGAAGCGTTTGATTATCTGCTGGCCCAGTTTTGGACTGAAGAACTTGGCGATACCGCCGGCAAGCGAGAGCTTACTGTTTTCTTTTTTTACCTTACACCAGGCCAGGCCCTTTGCCCCGTAGTCGCCGACAAAGTCAGTCAGCGTTTTTTCGATATCGCTTCTGGAATATTTTTCGCCGGGTGTACACAGCCCTTTTACAATCCCGCCTTTTTCAATCACTGTCGTAAATACCTTGAACGTGCTTTGTTTTGCGATATCGGATATATTTTTGAGCTTCATATCGAATCGTAAATCCGGCCTGTCGGTGCCGTAGTCGTCCATCGCATCTTTGTAGGACATCCGCCGCATCGGCGCCCTCACATCCACATCCAGTATCTGCTTCCACATTTTTGCTATAAGGTTTTCGTGAACGCCGATGACGTCATTACTGTCAACGAAGCTCATCTCGACATCGATTTGCGTGAATTCCGCCTGTCTGTCGGCCCGCGGGTCTTCATCGCGGAAGCACCGTACTATCTGGAAGTATTTATCAACGCCGCTGACCATTAAAATTTGCTTAAATAGCTGCGGCGATTGCGGCAGTGCATAGAAGCAGTTCTTGTGCAACCTGCTGGGCACAAGGAAATCTCTTGCCCCTTCCGGCGTGCTCTTGGCTAAAAAGGGCGTCTCAATCTCCCAGAAGCCCAATCGGTCGAAATAATCCCGCACAAGCTTGGCGACCCGATGGCGTATCCGCAGTCTCTCCTGCATCTGAGGCCGACGAAGGTCGATATACCGGCTGGCCAATCGAAGCTCCTCACTTGTCTTTTCGGCACTGTCGATTTCAAACGGCGGGGTCTTCGAGACATTGAGAATTTCCAGTTGCTGCACGGAGACTTCGATTTGCCCGGTCGGCAGCTTGGGATTTTCCATACCCTCGCTTCGCGGCTGAATTACCCCTTTAGCAGCTATCACCCATTCGCAGCGGACCGTCTTGGCAAGCTCATGGGTCCGGGGATGAGTTTCAGGGTTAAAAACTAATTGAGTCAGGCCGAATTTATCACGAAGGTCGATGAATACCAGATTGCCGTGGTCGCGATAAGAATGGGCCCAGCCGGCCAGTGTTACCTTTTTGCCGGCATCTTCCAGCCGAAGCTGCCCGCACGTATGTGTTCTTTTGAGCATAGCAAAATCTCTCTAAAAAGTTTTTGGCGTATAGCGTTTAGTGTTGTCATTCCTGTGAAAACAGGAATCCGGGAAAATGTCAACACCGTGGATCCCCGCTTGTGCGGGAATGACACGAAAAACAGGATAGCCGAACAGCCCCGTTTCGTCAACAATGGCTTTTAATATTTGGCCTTAGGCTCATCGACGATGGTCGAACCCCGAGCACCGCTGGGATTTTGCCGAAGCGCCGCCGAATTGCAGTTCAGGTGCCGCGAATGATTAGGTTTCAGATAACTTCACCCATTATTAGTCAGGTCTTTCTTTGACACGATGAAAGATGAGAAATAGCAAGCCTCCTAATGAAAAAATTGCAACAGGTGCAAAAGTCCCATACCAGTGGACCAAAGCATGTGCTGTACCTTTGGTTGTAACCTCAACGTAGTATTTTCCATTGTGTACTGATTTATACCTTGGTTTCACCTTGGCTTCCCAGTCCTGCTCTTCAGCCTTAATTATCGTTTGCGATCCATTGGCAATACGCACCTCTCGCACCTCGGGATTTAGCATTTGTTCGTATTCACTGGGAGTAAGTACGCGCGCTTCATAGTCGGCTGGATTCAGGACACGATTCTGGCTGTGATATAACCAGAATCGCATAAAGACCCACTGCCAGAAAAGGGATATTACAAGGATAAACAGGCATACGGTGGCGAAAAGTACAAATCGTTCTTTTTTCATATCTCATCTCCCATGTAGTTAAGGACGCCTAAGCGTTGATTATGTAGAATAAATTCTATACGTTTTTCTATAAAGCGGTTTGTACTAATTACTTGCTTCTTCTTTAAGCATATTGCGAAGATAAACGTGCTCATTGCCGTTCCACGGCTTGGAACAGATGTCAATGTCGCCATCTACATCAAACGCTGTGCCGCCCACCTCGGTCGGGGATTTTTCGCCGAGAGTGTGTTTGACCCGGTTATCCGGTCCTTTATACTCGAACCACCAGATAGTTCCGCCATTGCAGCCGGCAATCCAGTCCAGGTCGCCGTCTTTATCAACATCCACTAAAGAGTTTTGTCTCATTTGGTTGCCGATTTGCACGATTTGGTGATATTCGAACTTCGGGAACTCTGCGCGTGCCAATGAGCAAAATACTACAATCCCCACGATAACAGCGGACAGACGCAAAACGCTTCTACACTTACAAGAAAGCATATCAAGTTCCTTTCCTGGAAATATACGTATTCCGCAGCCTCTTCCCAGCAGTAAGGGCGGTTCGCGAACCGCCCTTCCGCTGTCTATCAATTCCAGCCGGACTCTTGCAAACTATATAGCGACCTTCTCGGCCTTGGCGTCAGTTTCCTGTTTCTTTTGCTGTTTTTGCTGCTGTTCAATCTGTGGGATAAGTTTCTCGAACGCAGATTTGATTTCCAGCAAATGCTTCTTGGGTAGGGGCCATCTGCAGCGTCATTCTGCCATCGGCGGTCCGACCGGCAAATGCAATATTGCTTTTTGTCGGTACATCGAGCTGCGGGAACTTTTCGCCGCCGGGCACAACCATAAAGGCCGACGTCATATTGAACATACGGACATAATTTAAGGTGCCGACACAATCGGCCTGTTTGCTGTTGGGAATCGCGTCCAGGGCGGCCTTCATCTCCGAGCCGATCTTTTTGGGACCGCCGGCCTTGACCTGGTCGATGAGCTCGCGAATCGTTTTATCCGTATCGCCGCCAATCGAATACACGCAATAGCCATCTAACAAAGCCCATCGGTAATTCAGCGCATCACCCCACATCTTCTTGAGCATCTGGCTTTGCGGCGAATCCTCATCACCCATCTTGAATACCACTTTAGCCGCGTCGATGCTGACCCCTTTATAAGTGCCGGCATCACGTTCAACCTTGACATCCATCTCCATGCCCAACCCTTTATA
>DAOVNI010000018.1 GCA_030630315.1 Phycisphaerae bacterium
GTGTAAGCGGATTTTACCTGCGATAAAATCTGATTTTCACCAACGGTTTGCGAATCAAGACCGGCGGCCACTTCGAAAAGATGGCGAACAATATCAATCCCTGTTTTTGTCCGGCTATATTTACGCCAGGTATCGACGGCACCAGGGCGGAGTTGCCCGATAAGGTCTGTTAGAAACGCGTTACAATCGAAACTCTTTCCGGCATAAATATAGAATTCAATTCGATTGCAGGTCTCAAGAATCGCGGCCTCGCTAATCGCCTCTTCGGCGTGCATTTTTTTCAGCATAAAACGCCGCTGCTCGTCGGTAAAAGTAGCTTTTTCGCGTACCTGCACAGGACAATTGTGATAAGTTATATTGTTCAAAACAAGCTTCATTCGTGCCGTTCCTGACCCTTTTTTATCATTCGATTATACATTGTAAGCAAAGTAATTATAAATATCAATTTTTTTTCATTGCATAAATCCGAAACTCGAATCCGTCCCGTCTGAAGCCGGGCCGGACCTGGACGGTATCGAAATTCTCCGCAGTCCGCTTGTCCACAGGATGCCTTACGGCAGGGACGCCTTGCGGCGGAAACAAATCCGAAATTCAAATATCAAATGCTCAAAACCCTATTTAGTCTGTTCGTGTTTCAGATTTCGATATTTGTCTTCTTGTCGAATATCCTTGCAAATAGCCCTGTTTTTTGGCATAATCACTTTGCAGTCAGTCGTTGCGGTGGCGGCGATGGGTAAACAAACCCCCAGGATAAACCTGGGGGCTAAACAACCTGGATTCCTGCTTGCGCAGGAATGACAATAAGATGGGCGTAAAGGAAAGCTCTAAAAAGAAGTTTAGACGTGCCGTGATGTGGTCTGCTCTGACGCTGGTCATATTGTTGATTTTCCTGTCGGTCTACGGGGCGTTTATCGGCGCCGAGCGGACAAGAAATCTCGTCAACTCTCTGCCGTTGACGGTTTACTGGTTGGCCTGGGCGCTTATGCTGATAACAGGGCTTGCAGCATTTCGGCGACTGATTCGGGTGCCTTCACTTCTGCTAATCCACGCCGGCTGCGTGCTCATTCTCGCAGGGGCTATGTGGGGCTCGGACGCCGGACATAAACTCCAGAAACAGCTCTTCGGAATCGACAAAATTCGCACAGGCCGTATGGCGATCTACGAGGGGGACTCCAAAAATTTCGTCGCTCTGGAAAACGGCCAACAAACCAAAGAATTGCCTTTCTCCGTGAAACTTAAGGACTTCCGAATAGAATATTACAAGCCGGAGTACTTGTGGGTCCAAAGTGACGAGGGCCGGAGCTGGAAAATTGCTGTCGAAATAAATAGAGAATTCCCGCTGGGCGATGATTTTGGGACGATGACAATCCTAAGAAAGTTCGAGAACTTCAAGATTACAATTGAGGGTGGAATAGTATATGACGACCTCGAACCTGGCTATAACCCGGCTCTTGAAGTGCAAATTAGGCACATGGATGGTACTGTGACGACGCAGTATGCTTTCGAGCGTTCCCCCGGCCACATCCACCCTGAAGATAAATTTGTGCTGCGGTACCAGAGAATCATCAGCGATTACATAAGCGAACTGCAGATAATTGAAAACAACAAAGTCGTTGCCGAGAAGAACATTGAAGTAAATCATCCCCTGCACTACGGCGGATACCATTTCTACCAGCATTCTTACGACGCCAAAGCGGGCCAATACACTGTTCTCGAGGTCACTTCGGACACCGGCCTGGTGTTGGTCTATGGCGGATACCTGATGCTCTGCATCGGAGTTTTCTGGCATCTGTGGCTAAGGGACATATTTACAGGACAGAAAATAAAACCCCCCAATAAATTGGGGGGCTAAACCTGAATATTTTTGAGCTAAACAACAGGTGCCGAGGTGCTTCAGCCGGTCGTGATGTTCTGCCATTGGATTCCGACCTTCTTGAGGGCGTAGCCGACTTCGCGGAGGTAATCGCCGTAGCAAATCATCCAGTGGAACCCCTGCATATCTTCCAGCACCTTGCGCCAATCCCCTTCAATCTCAATATCAATCTGCGAGCGACAGATGTCGTAGAAGGGATGGTCAATGATTTTCGCTCTGAATCCTATCCACTTCTTGGAGCTGAAACTGGGGATGAGGTTTGTGATGAGCTGGCCTTTGCTCATATTGACTTTGGGAGCAGCACCGTAATCCGACTCAAAGTGCGTGAGGATTTTCGTCGGCTCAAAATCTTTGCCGTTCATTCTCCTGGGAGCGGTGCAGTGGGCACAAGTGACGACGCCATCGTGGGGGTGGGTCGGGTCCTGCAGGAAAGACGGCTTGCCGGAGATGTAACGCAGGAGAATGCCGGAAGGAATGACCACAAAATCGGATTCGCAAAATGCCATTAGCCCTTCATCATTGATGAGACTCAAGGGCATACAAGCTGTTGTCCGGGACATCGGGATGATTGTCCCCATACAGTGATGGACGGTAAGGGCAGGTGCGTCTTCTCTCTCCATAAGCTCTTTGAAGACCTTCGTCAACAGGAAAGCATTGACGAGGAATTTCTTGTCGGTGTGCAAAGACACACCCTTTTGAGCGAGATATTCATCGGTCTGGCGTTGGGCTTCTTTGACAGCTTTTTGGTCGTTCAGGTTCTTCTTAATCATCGGCTCGAGTTCCTTGTAAGTTACCGGCTTTATGTCGAGCTTCCAGATTTCCCTCGCTGTCTTGGGGCCAAGTTTGTAGCCGACGCCCCATCCGCCTGGGCCGCCAATAGCCACAATTTTCGTACCGAGAGTGTTCTTGAGCCCGTAAAGCGCCCTCAGCCGCCAGAGGACCTCGCCGTAGTCGTCCACGACAATGTCCCAGACATCCATCCCCGGCTCCTTGTACTCGTCCGTAGTCTTCCGCAGAAAGCGAGGGTGAGCGATTTCGTACCACAGATATACAGGGCCGGATTTATGCCTCAAAAACATCACGCTTGGCTTGCCGGAAGCGGCAATGGTTTCGAGCCAACCTTGCCTCCCACTCGCCGCATAAACCAGAATGACGTCGCAGTCGCTGTCTTTCACGGCAGCAGCCTGTCCGCCGTTATTCACCCTTGCCAATGGCAGAATCTCCATCGGAAAGTCCGCCGACGACGCCAGCTTTTTCAACTCCTGCTCAATCTTGCCGGCCTCGGTGTCCACATCGTTCTGGTTGTGCAGCCCGCCCCAGGACCGCCAGCTCGTGGCTTCCCTCCTTCGGGCGATAGAATAGACCAGAGCTGGTTTTACTCTAAGTGGGGTCCCAATGCGCAGACCCATTCCGGGAATGGGCTTTGGTAAAGCCCCATGAGTTTGAGACGTTAGCGCCAACGCTCCCAAGCCCGCCGCGCCCAGTCCGGCGAGAAAATCCCGCCGGGACATACCGAAGAAGTCCTTTTCGTTAATGTTCGGCACTCCGTGAGAGCAGCAGTGATGAGAGGCGTGCTTTGCACAACTCGACTGATTTTTCTTTTCACCCATTTCTTGTTTCATAATTAACCCCTTTCCTTTATGTGAAACTGTTCTTTAAAGAGCAAAATACTTGCTTGTTATGAGTGTTCCTCCGGCAACAACCACAAGCATATTCAACCATAAAAGTCTACCAGAGTGTCAAATTGAAGTCAAGAAAGTTATCGGACGATAAATAATTTTTATAGGTTATCGAATCTGTGGATAAACAAAAAGGGCTGTGAGCTTTTTTGCCCACAGCCCCTTTGCCGTCGTATAAGCTAATACGCTGCACTTACGTAGATTACGGCACCGGCGCCACCGCCAGCCAGTTATTGGCCAGGATGGCAAGGTCTCGGAAGTTAACTGTCATGTCGGTGTTCAAGTCTCCCGGAATTGGGTTATCCTCGTACGCCGGCTCATTGGTAGTCAACTCAAAGGCCACATCCCACGAGACACTATCCGCAGTAGGATATGGAGGATGCTGGATCGGAACTCCCGCCATCCACTTGGTTGTACCGACCACTGGCGGCCAGGGGTCGAGCTGCTGGATAATGACGGCGTCGTCCTCGAAATACCACGGCCTGGTCTTCCAGCCCCAGTGCCACTCAGTCTCATCATCATCCCATCTTGGCGCGATGCTCAGCCAGTAGATTCGGGGGTTGTCGGGGTCGTCACTGGGTTCCTGATAGAACCATTCACCCTGAGAAAGAAGCTGGGTGAACTGGAAGCATGCTTCCATAGACTCATCGTGTCCGGGCTCGGTTGGCAAATTGGGATTTACGTCCAGCTTCCGCGGGTCTCTGTCGTATCCGGCAAAGTTCCACACAAAGTTGTCGCAATAGTTTTCCCATATTAGCACACCCGGATGGCTGAACGGTTCCGCACCGACGGCGCCAGGCACATTGGTCCAGATGCCGATATGGAAGACCCTGGGCAATGCCGGCGGAAACGGCTGAGTCCAGGAAGTATAATTTCCTGCAGCATCATCTTTGAAGTACGAACCCCACCAGTGGATGTCTGTAATAGGCCGATTATCTTTGCATTCCCAATCATCGGCCACAATCGGCGGATTCCTGTAGTCGGAATACTCATCCCAGCCCTGAATTATGGGCGGGTCATCAGTCGGGTCCAATACCACGGGCGGCTGAGACCACTTCTTGTAAATTCCCTTCTCAACAGTGGTTTTCGGAGAAACCAGTATCCAGTGCCAGTAGTTCCACAAGAACTGGAACCCACCAGGTTGTGGCGCCGGGTTTGGTCCTCCGATCCAGGTGCCGTTTTCATCCACACAAAGCCAGGTCACGGTTGCCAGGTTGAAGGCCAGATTATTCGTGTATCCGTCAGCTTTCGGGGTCGCCGCCGTCATGCCCGTCTTCGACGTGTCAATCTTTAGCACCGTTGGCGTGTTCCACGGGATGGTCTTTCCGGGTCCGCAGTCCCAGCTCCAGGAACGAACCGGGCCGGTTCCAGCGGGCGGATTTCCAAGACCGAAGGAGACCTTGTTAATCTGGGTGCCCGGATTGAGCATCGCCCACTGGGGTGCTGTTACCACAAGCGTGATAATGCAGTTTGTCAGGTCAGGGTCCTTGTCATATTTAACCACCCAGGCACTGGTAGAACTACCTTCACTGTTGCCCCAGGCCATTACGAGACCAGCGTCATTCGGCTCTAAACCGCCTTCGCCGCCACCTTCATATACATACAGCTCCGAAGGAATAAATGGGTCTTGAGGATATGGCTCGCCCTCGACTTTAACCTCTATGTTGTCAGGATTCCATTGCCGCAGATAGCCTTCGCCCTCTTCTAATGTCATTGCCCTGACAAGCCCCTCTGCCAGAGCGTTGACCCACTCATTATACACGTCGAGGAAAAGATATGGCAGAAGCACTCCTATCTCTTCCTCAATAGGACACTCAATCACGAAGCGCTCAAGCTCCATACCGTCAACACGTGGGGTGCCGGTGGATTCATCAATGGTTGAGGTGTGCATCGGGTCCGATGCGCTGTCGGTCTGGTTATCGTCAAACAAGTCCAGCTCAATTGTGCCGTCGCATCTTACGCGCAGGCCCGCCAGGACCTCAACGTGTCCCTTCAGGTCCATCTCGATGTCCTGGCCCCTGTTAAGCTCGTTAATCAGGTCGTCGAGCTTAGCGTCGGTCAACGGGGGCTCGATATACCTGGTCGTAACAATGTTTGTGAAATACGGCAACGACTGCTTCTTCTGGTACCAGTTTGAGGACGTTCCGCTTGAAGTGGTGCCTATTTGGCCGGCAACAGCGCTGATGCTCGTGTCCACTGTTGCATCGATACCACCTGTGGCCTTGAGGTATGTCAAGCTGTTTGAAATCGCCCCGGGAGCACAATAATTAGTCTGCTGTGGTTGATTGACAAACTGGTCCAGGTTCGGCAGCTTGCCCGACTTTTTGACAACGCAAAGGCGTGGGAGTGGATATACTAAATCAGGAAGCGGACCGACGATAACGTCTTCTTCACCACCGACCTGATATGGAACGGCGGTCACCTCCGTTGTCATTGGTTCTGCCATAGGCGGCTCCTGTTGCGGCTCGTCGTTAATCGAATACACGTAAGTCAACTCAGGGACAGGGTGTGGCTGGGGAACTCCCTCATCAGCCAGGATATCAAAAAAGCTCGAAATCGTTTGAGGCCCACCTGTGGTTTCAATACTCATATTCCGAATGACCGGTGTAAATCGCTGGTCCCGGTTTGTATCCACACTTAAATTGAGGTAATAGGTGCCGCGCGGCTGGTTTATTTCCAATGTTACGCGGCCCCAGGAACTATCGGTCACGGGGTCGAAGGGGCCAACCCAGTCTAATTGCTCGAAAACCAGCTGAGGCGGCTGCGGAATGAGCTCAATCTCACCGTCCCGGGAAAGTATTCCGTTTAACGGTGTGGTTGAGAACGGGCCACTGGCTGGTCCACATGGATCAAACGTGATGGGTGTGGTGCCGATGAGGTAGCCCGGCAGTTCGGGATGCATTCCGTTGTTGATATCATACTCGTCCAATACTACTCCGGAATACTTGTCCCGCCATACTTCCGGGTCCACCACGATGTATACCCGCTGGATCTTGCCGGTGGGGTCACCAACAGAGATTATTGGCGGAATAGCACCTGCCACCTGTGCATCAATCCACGGTGGCAGCTCCTTCAGCTCCCAATTGGCCCCATTCCAGCCGGGCAGGGCAATCTTAATGTGGTCGTGGTTGCCACACCCGAAGGACGGGTCCCACTCGAAATCGAAGATAACGTCATTGTAGGGGGCACCAGGGAGGTGGCCGATGTACTTCTTGCAATTCTTGGCTTCGCCCTCGAATAGCAGCAACCGCCGTACACAATCTTTGGTTGCCCATACCTCCAGGTCTCCACCGGGACAATCAGGGTATGTAAAATGAAACGACCATCTGGCCGCGTCGGCTGTTTGAATGGAGCTACCCATTAAGGCAAGCCAGCCTACAACAGTACAAACAATTAACAATTTCAACTTCACACTTCTCATAATCAAATCCTCCAAAAAAGTGTTAAAAATGTTTACTCGTTACAACTTTTCCTGCGGCACCGGCCGCAGGTAATCTTTCCGCCGTTCACGTTGTGTGCGCAAGCGGCATACGGGATACGGTTGCCTGGAGAACCTCTGGGGGTGTGGATAGGGAAACGCAGGTTTTGGCAAACCAAAAAACTTTCCCTGCAACAGCGTATCCTTTTCGACGGGAAAAGACAAAATAGAACACCATTGGCGCTCTTCACTAAAGCCAAATACGCCTTTCGCTAAAGCCAAATGCACCATTTTCTCTTTTTACCATATTGTCAAGTTGAAAGCAAGAAAATTATCGGGCAATAAGTATTATAAGTATTTCTTATTGTAGGTTATCGAAGCGTAAGCTCGGTAAGTTCCTTTATATCAGGCAGTTACGTTCGTGCGACGACGGGTTTTTGTTCTATTTTTTGTAAACTTTTTTGGGGTCGTAGACTTTTTCTGCGATAAATACCAGTTCTTTGTTGCTGCCTTGCTTCAATGCACGGTAAAAACAGGATTGGTAGCCAACATGGCACTGGCCGGCATCGACGGCTACCTTGAGGATGAGACAATTCTGGTCGCAATCGACGAGTATTTGTTCTACTTTTTGAAAATGGCCGCTTTCTTCGCCTTTTTTCCATAATTTTTGTCGGGACCTGCTGAAATATGTGGCATATCCGGTCTGAATCGTCACATTTAGTGCCGCCCGATTCATATAGGCGACCATCAGTATCTGGCCGGTTTTTGCGTCCTGGGCTATAGCGGGTATCAGGCCGTTGTCATCGAATTTTGGGATAAATTCCAGACCTTCTTCAATATTTTTGTTTGCTGCCATTTGTTTGCTCCTTCGTGATTGGTGGTTCGATTCACCAAATATCATCTTGCCGGGAGCAGTTTTACCCGTTATTATCTTCGAAAACAAGTTTTTTAAGGCAAACTACGTTAATGCCCGAGCCGAGAGCCAAAAAAAGTAAACGCATATTCCTGTTTCTGCGTATTGCGGTGGTTGTATGCGGGATTATTTGGGGGGTATTTTGGGTCAGCCGTGAAGTTGGATGGGACAATTTAGCAAAAACTTTTCTTGGCCTGAACCTGGGAGTTTTTGCACTTGCCCTTGGGATATTTATTTTAGGTCAGATAACAATTGGATTTCGATGGTGGCTGCTGCTCAGGTCACAGTCCATCTTTATAAGCTTTTGGGCTGCGGTCAGACTTTATCTCCTGGGGTGGTTTTACAATAATTTTATGCCCGGTTCAGTAGGCGGTGATTTGCTTCGTGCCTGGTACGTTACGAAACACACGGATAAAAAGTTCGAGGCGGTTCTCAGTGTATTCGTTGACAGGGCAATCGGGTTGTTAAGCACGCTGGTAATTGCTGTTTTTTTCTATTCGCTCTTTTTACGAGGCCGGGGGGCCGTAATAACTTCGAGCGGTCGCGGCGGCTTTCTCAGGTCTATCGCCGAGTACAAATGGGTCCTTCTCTGGGTGTTTGCGGCCATAGTGGTGATTTTTTGCCTGCTCTTGTTGCACAGGACAAGCCGCTCGATGCTGTCAAAGGCCTTCTCATATATCTGGGTGTCCGGCTTGAGAATGATTGTTAAGTTTAAGAATGCGATTGTTATTTACTGTAGAAAGCCCCTGGCAATCCTGGCCGCATTTGGATTGACGGTTCTTTTGCAGATGCTCACAATCACGGGTTTCTGGCTTCTTGGCAGAAATATGGGGATTGAAGCCGGCATCAAATATTATTACGTATTCTTCACGCTCACGTGGGTATTGGGAGCTGTTCCTGTGAGCATTGCCGGCGCCGTGGTAGTGGAGGGGACGCTTGCTTATCTGTTTATTACGTTTGCTGGCGTTGGCAAGGATGCGGCGTCTGCGCTGGCGTTGTGTCAGCGGGCCGTATGGATGCTCGCATCTTTACCCGGGGCAGTGATACATTTGATAGGTGCCCATTTGCCGAAAGACTTTTTTATTGACTATGAGAAGTCGATAAATTAAGCTATGGTGTTCTGGATACGATGCGGTTTTATAAGCCCGTTCGATAAACTAAAAATACTCAGTTGACGATAGCAAAGGAAGTACTGTTAAGGATATGGTGATGGCCGGACGCTTCAAAAGCTACTTTTTGCGTGGGTTGGCGGTACTACTGCCGACCATTCTGACAATCTGGATATTCGTCTGGGGCTACAGCTTTATCCAGGACAACATTGGTATCCATATAAATCGCGGTCTGGTTCGCCTGATATTGTTGATTCAGGGTGAAGATGGTATTACTAAAGAGAGGCTGACCGAGATTTTAGTGGAAGGAACCGGGTCAGTAATAGGCTTTCTTATAGCTCTGGTTAGTGTTTGTGTTCTGGGTGCGATATTGGCCAGTGTGGTAGGCAGAACCATCTGGCGAATGGTCGAAGGCTTCATAATGAACACGCCGTTTTTAAGGAGGGTCTATCCTTATATAAAACAGATTACCGATTTTGTGCTTACTCAAGAGGAAAAGAAAAAGATGTTCTCAAGGGTTGTCGCGGTTGAGTATCCGCGAAAGGGTATATGGTCTATGGGTTTTGTTACGGGCTCCGGGCTTGAGAAGGTTGTAAACAACGTCAAAAAGGAATTTCTCACTATTCTTATCCCTACTTCGCCGACGCCATTTACCGGCTTTGTAATAATGGTGCCGAAAAAACAGACAATAGAGCTGGATATGACAGCAGAAGAAGCGTTAAGATTTGCAGTGAGCGCAGGGGTCATAACGCCTGGCGGCGAGCAGGTGGCGGCTGCTCTGCCGAAGGCCGGTTCGGAAAATAATAAAGAAGAAGAAGAATAAGAACGGATTTCGATGTCGGAAAACAGTTAAGGAGGACGATTTTGCTTTTTACTATTAGCGGCAAACATATCGAGATAACGGAAGCTATTAGAAGGCACGCTGAGGAAAAGACTTCCAAACTTCCCAGGTACTACAATAGTATCAATCAGGTTGAGGTAATTATCGACGGCAGTCACGGCGGCAATACCAGCGTGGAGATAATTGCAAGGGGCGAACACAGCAAGGTCTTCATTGTTACCGAAACAGGTGAGGATGCTTACCGGTGCATTGATGTAGCTGTCCGTAAACTTGAACGACAGCTCAGGAGAAAAAAGGGCAGGGAACGAGACAACAAACACATGGGCGGTGCAGAGTTAGCATAGCCCGGGTTTTTGCGATAATGTTCTTTTGTTGTTTTTGTTTTGGCCGGGTAGGCCGACTAAGGGATGATTTTGGGCGGATGAGATGAAGTTTGTGGATTTTGTCTGTTTTGACGCAACAATTCCCGAGCTGAAAACAGGGGGCCGTGATGGTGTGATAGCGGAGCTCGTTGCGTCACTCGATAAAGCCGGCCGGCTCGGAAAAGGCAGCCGTGAAGAGATTGTCAAGGCGGTGATTAAAAGAGAAAAGGAGGCAAGTACGGGAATGGGTAAGGGTGTTGCTGTGCCTCATGTGAAGCACCAGGCGGTTAAAGATGTAGTTGCTGCGATAGGACAAAGCAGTGCTGGTATTGATTTTTCCGCTCTTGACAAACAGCTTGTTTATTCGGTGATACTTTTAATCAGCCCTGTGGACAATCCCGACAACCATTTACAGGCGATGGAGAACGTTTTCAAGCATTTGCAGCAGGAGAAGTTCCGCAAGTTTCTCAGGCAATCCCAGACGGCCGAGCAGATTGAATCTCTTCTCAGAGAAGCCGATGAAAATCTGTCTCTGTAATGTAGATTTATGGATGTAAAGTGGGAGAACAGGACCTGAAGATGCAGGCAGGGCAAGATTCATTGGCGAAATTGGTTTGCGAAACGGAAGTTGAGATAAAAAACGCAGATGGACTTCATATGCGTCCCGCAATGCAGTTTGTTGATGTTGCGAGCCAATTTGATTGTGATGTTACCGTCAGCAATAGTGAAAACAGTGTGGACGGCAAGAGTGTTATGCAGATGAGTATGCTTGCGGCAACTTGTGGCACCAAACTAAAAATTAAAGCTGAAGGTGCGGATGCTCA
>DAOVNI010000093.1 GCA_030630315.1 Phycisphaerae bacterium
CCGTTACTAATTTAGCGTCCTTGGGGCGAGAATAGATTTTTCCCGTGGATTGAAGGTCGCTGGGTTGGAGATTTGTGCCCCCACATCTCAGACATTTCTTTTCCTCATTCATAATCCAACCTTTCATCTAATATTTTCATATAACTCTTAGATAACTGTGAGGCCGTTGAAAAAGGCCTCTATTTCTGATACATATAATACTTGAAGTGGGTGAAAGGTTACAAGTGAATATTCCGAAAGCGTGGAATTGTTTTTTACGGCGATATTATTCGCTATTCTGGCTGTACGGCTGCCTACGGGCTGAAAAGAATTTTAAGGGAGATGTTTTTGAGCGTTCAGGAGCCTGTTTTGCTCTGGCGGGGGATTCAGCCGTATTTTTTGCACTTTGGGCTATGGCCGATTGTTCCTGCCAGCTAATTGCCGACAAAAAAACGAGGCTCAATAAAGCAAATCCAAGAACCAACTGATTTCCTTTCATATTGTTACCTGCAAGTTGTAGTTATAGTAATAAAGGGCCGTTTCGCCGGCTGGGGCACTCACCACGTAGTAAGGGGCCCACTCACCCTATATTTTATTTTTTGGCAGGGAGGTTGATATTTTTGGAAGTTTATTCTTGACGGATAAATACAAATAGGTTTTATTTACAGGCGAGGGTGATGAAGAACGCGGAATTTGTCTGGCTGTAATAGCTTATAAAAAAGAGCTTGTGTATTTTATAGGACGGTAAAAATATTTATACTTTAGTTTCTTGGAAAGGATTGAATAATGCGAATTGTCAAACTTTCGGTGGTTTTTCTTGTATGTGCCTGTGTCGTGCTGATAAATGGTTGTGGCCCGGAGCTGCAGGACCTCAGAATTCAAAACGCCGCACTGAACAAAAACAAAGCGAAGCTTGAGAGTGCACTGCAAGCTGCAAAGCTAAAACTTGGACAGTTAGAAGGACAACTTGCTTACGCTAAAGAACGCGCCGGTATCGATGAAGGTGCGCTGAAACAACAAATTGCCGCACTTCGGGAAGACATAGGAAAGAAGAAGGAATTGATTGCTTCAATGCAGCAGCGGCTGCTTGGCGGCGTGATGCTGCCGGTCGAACTCAGTATTATGCTGGAGGATTTTGCCGAGCGCGAGGAAATGGTTACCTACGACCCGAACCGGGGCATAGTGAAGTTCGAGAGTGATTTGCTTTTCAAGAGCGGCAGCGACGAGGTGTTGCCGGCGGCAGTGGGCGCGGTTAAGTCGCTTTGCAAGATTCTGAATACCGAAGAAGGCAAAAAATTTGATATTATAATTGCCGGTCACACTGACGACCAGCCGATTCGCTATTCGCGCGCAAAGCATCCGACCAACTGGCACCTGTCGGCCCACAGGGCAATATCCGTGCTGAACGTGATGGCGAAGAACAATATTGCTTCGAAGCGGCTGAGCGCACGAGGCTTTGGCGAATTCCGGCCGATTGTGCCGAATGAACCTGGCAACAAAGGCAATCAACAAAACAGACGAGTCGAGATTTACATTGTCCCCGAGGGAATGTAGTCGTGATTCGTTGTTAGATTTACGACCCATAAGGGGACACCATTTTGAGGGTTCGGGTTCCATTTTGCGAACCCGAACCAATTAGGTGTGAGCCTGGGCTCGATTGGTACGGGATTGGAAAATGGGGACATAGGTGCGAGGTACGAGCACCCGCATACGAGAATGGCAGAACGCACTTTAATTATTATCAAGCCGGATGGCATACATCGGCATTTGGCCGGTGAGATAATCGGGCGGTTTGAAAAAAAGGGCTTTAAGCTCGTTGCCGCAAAATTTATGCAAACCTCTGAAGAGCTGGCCCGCCAACTCTATGCCGTTCATCAAGGCAAACCCTTCTTTGAAGGTTTAGTAAAGTATCTCTCTTCGGCACCGATACTTGTGATGGTCTGGGAAGCGGAGGGTGTTATAAATATGGCACGCAAGATGATGGGGGCGACTTTCGGCTACGATGCTGAGCCGGGCACTATTCGGGGAGACTTTGGCTGTTCAAAAGGATACAACCTCGTTCACGGCTCGGACAGCGCCGAATCGGCTGAGCAGGAAATCAAGCTGTTTTTCAGGCCTGATGAAATCATCAACTACGAAATAGCTGATGCAGACTGGCTCTACGGCAAAAACGATTAGTCCGAAAAAACGACTCTGAGCTATATTTTTTCGCAGAGCTTTTACAGCACCCCCCAGCATAGATTTGTCCCTGATGTTCAAATTGCAGCCGAGTAAAATTTTCTGACCGCCTAATAAATTGGCGCTCACAGCCCCAGAAACTGAATAGCCAGCCCGCAAAGACATATAGTCGCCCCGGCTATAACGTGAGCGAAGCGCTGCAGCCGGGTCAATGGAATAAAGCTCACTCCTGCTCTGGAAAGCAGAACCGCGCCAAGCATCGTGCCAATCGTAACTATGCCGAACACACACGTCACCACTACCAATCCAAAGAAACTGTTCCGCGCAGCCGGATACATCAGGATGGGAATCAAAGGCTCACACGGGCCGAACACAAAAATGACAAACAGCGTCCAGGGCGCGATGCTCACAGCGGCCTTGCCGTTGTGGACGTGTGAGTGCTCCAGATGATGGCTGTGCGTGTGCGTATGTGCAGTCTCGCTTGTGTGAGTATGACTGTGTTCGTGGGGTTGCTTCCGGTACGCCCGGCGCAGTCCCCACACCAAATATACCAGCCCGAATGCGATAAGCAGCCATGCCGCCAGGTTCCCCCGAAAGGATTCCACTATCTTCAGCTTTTTGACCGCCAGCCCTAACGACACACCTATCAGGCCCAGCACCACCGAACTGCCTATGTGCCCCAGCCCGCACAAAAGCGTTATTAAGGTGGTTTTCGCCACCGACCATTTTCGCGCCCACGACATCATGATGAAGGGTAAATAATGGTCCGGGCCTAATATAGTGTGGAAGAAACCTATGGAAGCAGCGGTAATAATAAGGGCACCCAGCTCCGCCGTCATACTAACTCCCCCAAAAAAACCAAAATAAAATCGTTTTCATTCTCACCATATAAAACTTTGGCACTTAAAAGGTCATTTGTGCTCGCACACCTAATACAACGGCATCGCTGACCGTTTTGTCGCCGCCCGGGTTGCCAATGTACTGAACACTCGGACTGATATTCAGCCACGGCGTTACCTGCACACTGTAATAAAGTTCAAGAGCATTTTCATAATCATCGGTATAACTCGTAGATGCCTTGTCGCTGAAAATGCCTTGAGCAAAACCTGCGCCGAGCACATCATCGTCACGGCCTTCTAAAAGGCCCTGATACTGAAAACCAACGCTCCAGAAATTGGAAATATCGTTCCTCTCGCTGTTTGCGTAGCCGTACCTGAAGAACACACCGAGGCCCTGGCTGTCCTCAGCATCAGCATTCTCCTTAACCAGCATCTGGTCGCAGCTAAGATAAAAGCCGGCATCATCGCGGTAACTCTTGCCGGCGTCCCCATAGTCCGTGTTGGCCTTCGGCTGTGGGTCATACCACAGGCCTGCACGATATGCCCCCTGCAGCGGGCCGTTTGCAGAATCAAATTGCGGCGTAATGCCCGCCTCGAAAATGTATAAGAAATAGTCTTCGTCGCGGAATGTGGTTCTAAAGCCGGTCTCCCTTACATCAGCCTGAGCATCCGCTACTGCTGCCGATACATACCAGAGCTTGGTGGGCTTATAGTGAACAGCTACACCGAGGCCGTAGTCTGGAAACGGGATGGTCGGGTTGTTAATCAGGGCGTTATTAAGGAACTGCGTGGTTTCATCATTGGCGTAGCTGCTGCAATCAAATGCTACCGGGCAGCCGTGATGTTCGAATCCGCCGGTGAGGTCCATCTTACCAATCCGCAGATGGAAGGTATCATTGAACATAACCTGTTCATACCACAGTTCGGTAACGTCCATCGAGCGTCTCGGTGCGCCATCACCGTTTACGCCGAATGCACTGCCTACCGATGGAGTATCAATGCCGCCGGATTTCGACCATTTCCCTTCGGTGAGCATATACAAGCTGCCGCCTTCGATACCCAGCAGCTTTCCAAGGTCCGCCGAAAGCTCCAGGTCATAGCTGCCCGAATATCGACCGGCCCGGCGGTGCTTGCTGATGCCGCCCCGAACATTCTGCTGATAAATCTGTGTAACACCTAATCCCAGTTCTATACCGCTCTCGGCAAGACCGTCACCGAGGCCAAAGAAGCCGTCTGTCAGTGTCTCCTGCTCCCAGATATTACCGGCGTAATCTATCTGTTCGGATTTGGCATTGTCCGCTCCTGAAAGATTCGCTGCACTTAACAGAATCGCCACACTTAAAAGAATTCTTATCTTGTCCAGATTGACTCCTTTCTCTGCGCAAAAATACTTTGTAACTTAAACTCCACATTCCAGTGCGGTACATTCCAGCCAGTGCAAAGCGAGAATCGCCAAATCCAGCAGGTTGACACGGCAGTCTTGGTTCAAATCGCCAAGCGGATAGGGATGGTTCGGGTCGCCACATTGTGGCACCGCGTAGGCTATGATAGTTTCTCCGACAATGCCTTCAAGCTGCATACCCATCATCGGATTCCGCCAAGCAGGGTGTGCTTCGCCTTGTGCAAAAAGCAGATAGGTGGCTTCTTGTGGAAGCCGCGGAGCCACTTCCTCCAATAGCCACAACTCGAAATCTACTGATGTGCCACCAAAGTAGCCTAATGGGTCGTCGAGTGTGGTGGTACCCATACCCGCTGTGGTCAGTTCACTGACCGGAATAATAAATCCATTCCACCGGTAGTTGTCGAAGGTTATATCAATGGTGTTCGAGCCTGCAAAGGGTGTGTCATAGTACCAGTCGAAGCTTACCTCGAAAGCCCAGTTCGATGCGGCTGACGGGGCATACGTCCCGCCATTAGGCATTCCATCAACCGGCCCGCGAGTCCCGTCGGCTGCGGGATCGCCAGCTTGAACTAACCGCTGGTGGGCGATAGGTTTTGCAGGAGCGACATAATCGTCGAAGGCAAGCGATACAACCTCCACCGCCCCGCCTGCCTGAAGATCTATCTTTAGCTTCACCGACCCTGTCATCGAGTGGATTCCTTCAGCGTAGCCGGGTGGATAATCGGGTTCTGATATTCCAACCGGATTCATGAAGTTGAAACTAAAGCAACCATCAGGATTGAACGTACTGCCTGTGATATCATCGGCTGTCTGCAAAAGGTGGTCGCCCGAAATACCGGGAAGCCCCTTCGGCTGAGGCAGCAGTTGTATGTTGTTTGTGTGTATGAGCAATTCAAACTCTATGGAAGCTGCCGGTACATCCGCCACCAATAGTATTGTCAGCAAAATAAAAGGTACAAAATTTGTTGTTTTCATAGCCACTTCTCCTAAAAAATAGGCTTATTGTGTTCTGATACGCTCCATTTATATAGGTCTTAACTGGTGTTCTTATCTGCTTTTTCGTCCTGATGCGCGTGACCAGAATGATGGTGACTGTTGAGATGGCGCCTCACCCAGTCCGGCACGCAAGCCTTAGGATAACTGTCGAAATTGGGAATGTACGGCTTGATATCGAGTACAGGTGTACCATCCAGCGCATCCAGGCCCTTTACGACAATTTCGCCTGTGTCAGTGGAGAAATCCAGCAACTCGACAACAGACACTCCAATGGGATTAGGCCGCACCGGCATTCTCGTGGCGAATATCTTCACATGTGGTGGCTTGTGATGGTCCTTTGGCATTTTCCACTCTTTGGCCTGATGCACCCAGAACAAGACGATGATGTGCGAATAGCCGGTCAAGCCGCCTAATCCCTTGGCGTACTTGGGCAAAAGGCGAATGTGCGAAACGTCCGCTGTCCATCCTGTGTGCGTGTGTGGCACATCTTCGGTTTGGGCGTAAGCCGATTGTACATACCCTATTGGCCGAATAGTGTACGAGTCTAAAGTTGCTACACTTGGATTGCTATTTGGCCTTTTCATTTGCTGCTTTTTACTGTTGTGATTGATTTGCTAACCAGTAATCCAGCAAGCATACCCAAAACTACGTTGATTACAGCAATACCTCCCAGCGTCAAAGTTAAGTGCTCACCTGCCCCTGAAACTGGCAGCCGCAGAAGAGTCCAGAAAGACAAAGCAAGCAAGACCCTTGCACCACAAAGAGAACCACCCGTTAATATCAGGCTTAATCTTCGTGATGGCAACTGCCGTAAGTAATGCCAGATCAGGTCTCCCGCGACACCGGCTAGTACCGGCACAACCAGTGACATTGGCCACCAGCCGATAAATCCTGCCGCCATTTTTGTGCCCACTTCGGCTATTCCAGCAACGGTTAATGCACCGAAGCGGTCAATTCGAAGCAAAATCACCAGCAGGATAAATGCACGTGGTAGCGCCGCGGCTATCGAGCCTGACATTGGGACCGGCCAGGCCAGGTGGAACGTTCGCCCCAAAAGCTGCCCGACTCCCGCCAGAGCTATACCGCCAGCAACCGCGAACACCAATTCTCGCCAGCTCAGCAAATCGAACTTGCCCCTGATGCCTACCAGTGTCAGTTGCCGTTGATTTAAGAAAGTTGTTCGTAACATTGTTTGTCTCCCATTTATATTATTATCAGTTTCAAAACGCGCCCGGTGTTCTGTGCCGGACAAACTGTACGCTTGTATCTGCAAAAAGGAC
>DAOVNI010000207.1 GCA_030630315.1 Phycisphaerae bacterium
CTTCACCGCTAACCGTGGCACGGACATCCTGTCCGTGTATGGGCAGGATGCCCATAACTACTTTTTTCATAAAAACCACTACTTCTAACAAAACTTTGCCCTTGCGTCAAATAATTTGACCCATTAGATAATATTTGAGTATCAAATTATAGGCAAAAAATGCAAAAAACGCTAAAATATACCATTTTCAAGACCAAATGGGGCTATTTCGGCCTTGCCGGCACCGAATACGGCCTTTTGCGAACGCACTTGCCCGGCCCGAAACCTGAAAAAATCAAACTGCAACTTCTAAAAGATCTGTCCGTCAAGACGGCCTGCCGGACTCAGTTCGACAAAACCTTCTTCAGAACAACCCAGGAACAGATAGCCGCTTATTTTGAGGGTACTCGCGTAAATTTTAGTGATGTCCCCATTGTATGGGATTACTACACATCAACCTGTCATTCCCGCACTTTTTGTCATTCCCGCGCAAGCGGGAATCCACAAACGATAGCCAACGCAAAATCCACCCACATTCTACCTATACAAAGAGTTACTGAATTTACCAAACAGGTTTTAACTGCCTGCAGAAATATCGGATTTGGCCGGACAATAAGCTATTCAGGATTAGCGAAAAAATTAGGCCGACCCGCCGCTGCCAGAGCCGTCGGCAACGCACTTGCTCAAAATCCACTGCCCTTGATTATCCCCTGCCATAGGATAGTTCGCAGCGACGGCAAAATCGGCGGCTTCTCCGCCCCCGGCGGAAAGGAATTAAAAGCAAAGTTACTTAAACACGAACACGCAGCGCTAATTCATCGCAAAAGTCTCTGACCAAAAGCACCTGCAAACCAACCCTATTCCACGTGTATGACGCCGCTTCGTTTATCTGCTTCAAGGCTGGCCTTCTTGATAATATCGTAGAGTCTGCGCGAATCCCGTATCTTCTCGAAGACGAACTCCGGGTCCGTCTTGTCAGTTGTTATCAAACCCACGGTACCTATCCCAAGAATACAGTCGAACACGGTTCTGCGCATCTTCAGGTCAATCACCCGGAACATATCCAGATTGTCAACCCTTCTGTCGAAGATGCCTCTGCTCCACTCGATCCGCTCGGCTGTAACCTCATAATAGATCATCTTGAGCCTGACCATCTTTATCACAAGAAAAAGCATTACCAGTACTGCAAGCGCCACACCGGCAATAACCCTGTATCGGCCGAACGCCAGGGCCTGGTTTTCGGTAAGTTTCAAACCCAGCAGGTGTTCAAGAGGCAACTTTACCAAAAGGCCTGCCACAACAATAAAGAACAGCCCCTTGATTACCGCCCCAGTCATCCCCCACAGAGATGGCCTGCCTTCAAACAGGACGTTATCGTTCGCCCCTTCGGCCTCGGACGACTGCGTAGTCGACTCTGAACTGGCTTCCAAAGCTCTCGCCCTGCCGCTGTTAAGGAATTCATCGCAGAATCGGCACTTAATCGCCCGGGCCTGAATCGTTTCTGCGCAAAATGGACATTGTCTTGTCTGCAAGTCAATAACAGTCATTAACTATATATTCGGAAATATGCAGGAAATTTAAGCAGGAGATTCTCTCACCTCTCATTTTTTAAAAAAATTTGTAAAAAAATGTAAATTATACTTGACAAACAGTATGGTTTGCTTTACATTATGTATAGTTTAATATACATACGTAAAGGCAAATTATGGTTAAAAAGGGAGAAAAATCATGAATAAAACACAAAAGTCAGCGTGGTGTGGTTTGGTTGTCACATTAACTTTTCTTTTACTTTGTCTTTTCCTGTTTATAGAACTTACCATTTTAAAAAAGATGTCTTCTTTATGAATTTGTTAGGGGGCACACTTCTTTTCGGCCTTGTGGTAACATGGGTTATTTTTATCTGTAAAAAACAGAGCCCAACAGAGGTTGAAACCGACGAACGTGATAAATTAATTCAAACAAGAGCGATAGTGGCTTCCTTCATTTCCGTTGGGATATTAATAGCTTTAACCTGTCTTATACTGAGGTTTATTGTTGGAATTTCAGGGACGATAGCCGTGTGGGAATTGACGCTTATCAACTTTCTTATTTTCGAGGTTGCTTTATTAGTGTACTCCGTGGCGATTCTGGTTCAGTACGGTCTGGGAGGCAGAGATGGCGAAAAGTGAAATTACGAACCATATTCGTCGGCTGCGATTTGAAAACGGCGAAATGACCCAGCAGCAGTTAGCTGACCGCGTGGGCGTAACCAGACAGACAATCATTGCCATCGAAGCCGGCAAGTATGCTCCCTCGCTACCTCTGGCCTTTAAAATAGCTCACACTTTCGCCGTGCCGATAGAGGGAGTCTTTCAATATCAAGCCGAAGATCCTCAGCCTTCAGCAACCAATCGGGATGCCTGACTATTTGAACTCCTGCAGCAGTTTCAGTAGCTTGCGGTCGAGCTTGTGGCCGTGGAAGTCCTCATACTTCACATCCTTTCGGCCGGAGTCGAGAATGCCGAATGACCCACGGAAGTTCCAAAGGGCCAGGCCAATCCCATGGCCGGTAAGTATCTCCAGGACATCCCGCAGCCAGGCCAAAACCACCTTGTGCGGCGTCTTGTTATAAGCGCCACTTTCCCCGCAGTGCACGCCAACACCTTTTTTGGCAAGGTCAGCCCATTTCTGGTAGTGCTGCTCCAGACGTTTGCGGTCCCAGCCGTGTCCGGGCCAGGTAGGCATAGGGAATCTATCGCCGCGAACCCACGAGGCCATATAATGGCTAACGAACATAGGCTGATATGCCCGGGTACTCTGGCCGATTCCGAGGTCGGCTAATTCCGGCGCCGGCTCATTGCCCCAGCTCATACCATCGGCTACGATGATACGGTTGGGACTTATTTCACGGATGGCCGCTACCGCAGTCCGGATTACCCGCTCATGGTCGGCACGGCTCATACGCTCACCAATGGAAGGCGGCTCGTTGATTAAATCAAAGCTGAGCTTGTCCTTTGAAATGCCACGATAGCGCTTCGCCAGCATCTGCCAGTGGAAGCAGAAGGCCTTGAGCGGCTCGGCGTCCTTCCAGAGGTTATGCGGCTCAATAAACTCCCTGTTCACCGAATATCCCGGCCCGCGGTGAAAGTTCAAGCTGATGTGGAGGCCGTATTTACCGGCGAGCTGCACAGCCCGGTCGAGTTTCTCCAGCATCGGCTCGTGGATTTTATAATCGTCGCCGTCCTTTATCCACAGCCGATAGCACATCGGTAAACGAACGAAGTCAAAGCCCCAGTCACGCATCCAGTGGAAATCATCTTCCTGGAAATTGCCTTTGCTTCGCATTGTGAACATATCCAACAGATTAAACCCTCGCCATCGCGGCAGAACCATCTGCACAACGGATTTGCGTAAGTTCTGTTGTTTCCCTGTTTTACGTGCGTAGGCGGGCAGCGCCGCCGCAGCCGCCCCGGCAGCCACCATTTTCAGAAAGTCCCGTCGATTATTTTCCATAAGATTTCCCTCGCTTCTGCCGTAAGGCATCCGCCGCAAGGCGTCCCCAAGCGGACTGCGGAGAAAAACGCCTCGCATCTCAAAATTTGAACATTGACGATTGGACATCAAAAATAGTAAATAGTAAACAGAAAACTCGCCGTGCTGGCGCTCGGCGCAGCAGGTAGTCAACCCCGCCCTTGCGGCAAGGGCGTGGGGCAATAGTAAATACTCAATATGCCGCAAGGCGTCCCCAAGCGGACTGCGGAGAAAATGGCACTACCGACAGTTGCAATAATTGGTCGCCCGAATGTGGGTAAAAGCAGTCTGCTAAATGCGCTGGCTGGGTCAATGATAAGTATCGTTGAGCCGACCGCCGGCGTTACAAGAGACCGTGTCAGTACCTTCATCGGGCGAGACGACCGCTACTTCGAGCTTGTCGATACCGGCGGATACGGA
>DAOVNI010000049.1 GCA_030630315.1 Phycisphaerae bacterium
AAAAAAACAAAGCCAAAACAAAGCCAATTTGCCAGAGGGTAAAATTGATGCAAAGTGTGTATTTACAAAGGATTATGAAGAAAAATGCGGATAAGGGCTATGAAAAAACAAAGCCAAAACAAACCCAATTTGCTGGATGCTCAAATGAACGTAAGTTCAATATTAACAAAGGATTATGGAAGAAATGACATTTTCGCAGTCCCGGAAAACAAAGCCAATTCAAACCCAGCTTGTCGCGGCGTAGCCCCGAGCGAAGCCCAATCCCCCCAACCCCGTTTTTACCCCAAAAACCAACGTTACCCCCGAAAGGTCTTTTTCGCTTAGGCCTCTTTTTCCTCAAGCATATCTCTGAGGTACTTATTTTCCCGGCGTGTCGCTTCTAAATCGAAAAGCTGATATTTGATACATACCCGCAGGTAATCCAGCGATTCCTGCAGACTATTGACGCTTTTTTGAAGTCGCTTATGGTTTTCTTGCGCTTGTTTGGCAAGTATTGCCAGCTTTCTATGTTGTGGCTTCATCATCCCCCCGAATTCTTTTACCAGCTCGTTAAGTTTGTCTTCTAATCTCGTCTCATCCATCACATTGCTCTCTTCTCGAACCCGCTTTTCTTTTGCATCACCCTGATTTTAGAGAGCCTCCGAAGCCTCCCGACTATAAATAGAGCAAAATTCATACCCAAACGCCCAAAAACTGGCTTTTTGTCCGATTTTGCTGTCTATACCTGTAAAGCAGCCAATCAGGCCAACCTGATGTATTGGCCTTATGTTTTGTTTCTACTTTCCGAAACGCAACCCTTATATGGGTTAAAACCCCGTGTTGCAGAAAATCAACATTTCGCATTTGCCCGTACTTTCTCACGGGGCGTAACGGTTTTATTGAGAAATAGTTAAGGCCTGCGTTGACTATTGTAAACATCACCGTTGATTTATGGCACCAATCCTGCTTTATCAGCCGTATAAAACGGCTTTTTTAGCTGTAGTTTTACAGTCAAAGTGGCGGAGATTTACAGAAGATGACGGTAGCGTTGGACACTTGGTTATGTGCGATAGGTGTAGTTTTACAGTCAAAGTGGCGGAAATTGTAGTTGAATGACGGAGACTTTCAGCGCATAAGACATCCGCCTGATCGCTAAACCATCGTTGCTGGAGGCAAAAAATTAAAGATTTTCAAGAAAATTAGGAATTTGACCTTGACTTTTCAGTATGCTTGTACATAGTATACTGGAAGCAAATTTGAAATTGTACGGTCCCGGAAAGAGAGGTGGCTCTTGAATCTAAATAATTGGCAGACTCAGCTTCGTAAGGGATTGCTGGATATTGTCATCCTGAACCTGTTGCAGCACGGCCACTGTCACGGCTACGAGATGGTCCAAACCCTCAAGCATAATCAAGGACTGAAGATTCGTGAAGGCAATATCTACCCGATTCTCGCCCGCCTGCAAACAGATGGCCTGGTAACAAGTTACTCCGAACCTTCTCGGGATGGGCCGCCGAGAAAGTACTTTAAGCTAACCGAATTGGGCAAGAAGGTTCTCGTCGAGATGAACGCACATTGGGACCAGATAGTTGTAAGTATCGAAAGTGTCAGGAAAGGAGCCGATAAATGACCTCAGAAAGTAAGACGTGGGAAACTCTAAAAGCTAACTATCTCCGCCAGGTGGAGAAAGCCCTCTCCTCGGTCAATCATCCTCGCACCAAAGATATTTTTGAAGATGTAACCTCACATTTAGACCAGCGCTTTGACGAGCTTGAACCTGACCAGCAAACCTGGGAAAATTTCCAAGCCATTATCACAGAAATGGGCCCTGCCTCTGATTATGCAGAACTTCTGGAACCGGCTGCTGGCCAACAAAGGCGAAGTGTTCCCCTGAAATACCTACTGTGGATCGGCCTCGCTGCTGTTGTTATCATCGCCGCGATTCTACTACCAATGGCAATACCCAACAAGAAGGTTGGCTACATCGCGACTTTCGAGCCAGTTGGTTCCTTTGAGCCTCAAACAGCCAGAGAACTTCTGGATGCATTTAACGAAAACCATCCTCCTGGCGTGCGCACGCACCACTTCAGAACCGGCATTCATGGTTATAAATTACAAGGTCATATCTGTGTCGACACCAAAGCAGGAAAACAAGCAATTGTAAACATGATTGATAAGAGCGATAAATTGGTCTTGGTAGGTGTAAGATCGGTCACCCAAAAAGACCTCGAGAGACATTACGCTCTGGGCCAACCATCGTTAAGGAAGAAAGGCAGGATTGTTGACAAAATTGATTATCCGTTTGTGAATGACCCGGAAATCGTCGGGAGGTGGAAGAGCGTCGATTTCGTTAAAACAGTTGAGGATTTTAAGCCTGGCACTAAACATTGGAGAGGTGATTTGTACCTAAAGGAGATGATTATTTTTGAAAATGGGAGGACCAAAGGGCCCTGGAATTGGACGAAGGAACTGATCATCCATCCGGGTGACAAAACGGCTGCAAAGTACCATATCAAAGAAATAGATGGCTCGACGTATATGTTCTTTGAGTGGAAAAGTGGTGATTATACAATCCGCCATATGAAACCCAACTATTATGTGCTGAAGAAAATAAAAGATGAGGACAGTGGGCCAGCCGAAACGGAGGCAGAACTGGAAAGACTAAATCGGCCTGAAGTACGCCACGAGCGCAAACTGATTCGGGAGCTTCAAGGTGCGTTGGAGGAATGGGTTAAAAATAACAGCCAAGCTGTCGCGGAAAAATGCGATTTACTTATTGAGCAAATTATCACACAGCCGAAGCCCAGTGCGCGGGCCTACTTTACCGCTGCTACGGCTGCGAACTTGCTGGGAAACCCCAAAAAAGCCATCTTCATACTAAGAAAAGCTATCGCCGAGCATCCCGACGAACACGCAGGCGGCCTTGCTGTGCCTGTGAAAGTTACTGGCTCTTACCGAATAGGTACGATTGCAAGGCACAGCGGTAATGCCAAAGAGGCTACAAAGGCATACGAAAACATAATGAAAAATATCCAAGGCGTGGAAGCTGAAGAATTTTACAGGGCCATCTGCTGTATGTACCTTGCTGAGATTGCATCTGAAATTCTAAAAGATAAACAGCTTGCAGCAAAACAGATTCAAGAAGCGATTGCAACTATCGACGCTACGGATATGGATAAGATAAGCAGCGACTGGGCCGAAGTCTATCCTATGCTGAAAGACTGGGCATTATATGAATATGCAAGGCTTAAAGATGGAAAAGCTCCGGTCCTTGACCCGTCCAAGTTAGACAAAGCAAAAGTTGGAGGACTATATGGGCTGGCGATGACGGCGATGTCGCTTAATGGGTTAGAACACCTTTTATTGTTAGAGCGAGCGGCCCAAAACAATAAAAGCCCCATTGATAACGCGCTTGCGAAACTGGAAATGGCGTTTATCCATATGCACCATTCTAATATTAATTCACCTGAAGCTGAAAAATACCTTTTAAGTCTTGCCGAGAGCGATTCTTACTTTGCACCTTATGCTAATATGATACTCCAGACGGTCCGTGAGGAAGCGAAAAAGATCAGGGAAAAAATTCCGGAGCTTCTCAATAACCTCAAATATGGTGATAAGGAAAAACGCAAATGGGCTGCTTTCAAATTAGCCTGCGAGTCAGGCCCTGATGGCGTTAAAGCCCTTCATCAGGCCCAGCAAGACCCCAACAAGTATGTCCGTTATGAGGCGGCTTGCGCCCTGGCTCGGTGGAGCCGGGATGAGTCCGTCAAGCCGGAATTCAATCTCATTCTTGAGGCATTAACGGACGAAGATGAGCAAATACGCGAAAAAGCTCGAGGCGCCTTTAGCCACCAAAGTTGGGTGGAGATTGGGCCAGATGAAATCACCGCTATCGTTAGTCTTATGAACGACCACTACAGCAAAGAGCTTTTCTGGACAATTAGGCAGCTGCTCTCTTCGGCAGGTCCCGAAGCATCAAAAGCAGCAGTGCCGAAACTGATTAAGCTTCTGAACCACGAAGATTCAGACGTGCGAACTGCGGTTCTTGATATACTGCGCCGAATGGGGCCTGCGGCCTCCGATGCAATACCTTCGTTAATTAAACTGCTGCCCTATGAAGACGAAACCAGGTCGGATTACATCTTTGCAATCATTGGTGGAATGGGAACCGCAGCCGAGCCTTTTATGCTGGAAATTGCCAAATACCTTGACCACGAAGACATCAACGTTCGACGAGCCGCCACCAACACATTGAAAAGGATATCGCCCGAAAAAGCAGAACAAATCTTCAAAGCCAGAGAAAAAGAAAAGTAACGGTAGAGGAATTCCAGCCGGGCCGCTATTTGTCTTAATGTTATGCTTTCGGATTCATCATCCGGCCGATAAACAAAATGCTGCCCGAATCGCTATCGCGAATCAAAAATAGAAATGGATGGTCCGCCCGAAAAACCGGTATCCTTCCCGGCATAACTGACGTTACGCCCACTACTACCGCCGTGGCCGCCGCCGCTTCAGTGCCCTCCTCGTTCACGTCAACATAGGCCTTGTGAATGACCGCTGAAATAAAAAGGTCCCTTTTGCCGTTCATCCCCGAGAAATCCGCCACATCCGGCACAAAGGCATCGGTCATTCCCATCGACTTTAGAACCTCAGCCAGCCTGAATTGCGATGTCATCTTGAACTTCGGAACAGAAACGATAACTTTGCGTTTGTGAAGTCTCGCCGGCCACTGCGAAAGATTCTCCAGTGTGAGTGTTTTCTCGAATTCAGCCAGCCCATCGACCTGCTTTGGCAGCAAAATAATCATTGACAGCTCATCATCCACATAGGGCAGTTCAAGTCCCTGAAAATCTTCGGTTTCCATATAGTTGAACTCTGCCGTCTGGTTCATCATAGGGGCATCAACCCTCTCGCCGCCGGCAAGAGTAAATGGAGCATCCTTGGTTCTATCCTTTTTGAACTGCCTTGCCCAATTACCCTTAAAGTAAATAGCGTTTGTCAAAACCAGCCGGGTCAGCCGGTTAAGCACCCCTTTGGGAATAAGGTTCTTGATCTTGTTTTTGGTTTTCTTTTCCACCCAGGCGTTGATGGTCTTTCGAGCAGCCTCGGTAGCAGCTATAAAGTCAACTTCCTTAAGCCCTGCACCATAGTTCTTCTCCGTCAGCTTGAGGAACGTTTTCAGGAAACCATAACCCTTTTGCCCCCAGAGAGCATTGGCAACAGTAAGCTCGTACCCGCTTTTCTTGGAGTCGGCTTTCAGACCTCTCTGGAGCGCTCCAAAAGCAGCGGCGATGCGCTCGCGGCTCATCGGCCTTCTCTCGATACGATAGAATGGACGGCCTTGATTGTCGTCAAGGGCCTTGTAATGTTCCAGGGGAAAACGCAGCACCTCTGCCATTTGCTTCTCCGTCTTGCCTCGCGCACCGGCACAAGTCATTGCCAGCGCTGTCGAGATACTGTACGGCGAGAAAAAAAGATTTCCTTCCCTTACTCGCAGCTTCGCATACAACTCCAGCGCAAACTTGTTATTTCCTTCCACGACGGCTCTTTTGTCTTCTTTTACCGCAAGCTTTGTCCCTGCACCGGATGCAGTTCCCATCACCACCAACAGGACAACCACGCATTTAATCGCTCTCATATCAAATACTCCTTATTATTTCCCGATACGCTCAAACACCTCTGTCCACCTCCTGCTGCGCCAATTATAGCCGATTGGTGATAGTCAGTCGTGAAAAAGTGGTAGAGCAGGCCTAAAAATATCTGCCAAAAAACCGCCTGCCCTCTCTTTGGATAAGCTATATTTTTCGGCCATTGCCCTTTCAATTATTGACACAATCAGGCCTTTAATAGTATAATATATTGAGGTTGGTTACGAAAGATTCTTTTTTAAGAGGTGCGGTTATGGACATGAGAAAAGACAAATTCTTATGGCGGTTCAAGTGGCACATTGTCATTATTTACATCGCATTAATGGCCGTGGTCCTGCTTGCCATCCTTACCGGAATCTTTGGGACGCCCGAAGAAGGCCAAATACCGCCAGTCGTATGGCTCCTCGGCGGTTTCGTACTTTTGATTGTAGTTTTAATAATGCTTTCAAAGATACTAAAAATACTTGATAGACTTCAAGACAATAGTACAAGGCTTGAAAGAATCATCGATGCTCTGGAAAAGAACCGCTCCGTACTCACACAAATCAATCAGAGTACCCGCCTCAGCGAAACAGCAAAGGCGATAGCATTCCGCGATGCAGACAGGCAGTCTCTGCGGGAAGTCGTTCTCGATAAGCTTCAGCAGCAGGATTTTGATACCGCCTGTGAAATAATTGATGAAATTGCTCATCGTGCGGGATATAAGGAGCTGGCTGAGCAGTTGCAGGCCGAGGCGGACAAATACTGTGATGCAACCGATGTCGAAAGGGTAAATCAGGTCGTAGCCCATGTCGAAAAGCTATTCGAAGACTGTCAGTGGGCAAAAGCAAGCGCCGAGGTTGAAAAATTAATCAAGGCTTATCCCGATTCCGAAAAAGCAAAAGCAATGCGACAGCAGCTCCTTGACAAAAAGGAAGAACGCAAAAAAATATTGCTCAATGCCTGGGATGACGCCGTCAAACGCCGGGCCACCGACCGCAGTCTCGAGATTCTAAAAGACCTCGACCAGTACCTGACCCCTAACGAAGCTCTGGCCTTGCAGGAAGCGGCAAGGGATGTCTTCAAAAACAAACTGCACAACCTCGGCGTCCAATTCTCACTCGCCGTCTCCGGAAAACAATGGGCTAAAGCCGTCGAGATAGGCCGGCGGATTATTCGCGATTTTCCAAACAGCAGAATGTCCGGGGAAATCCGCGAAAAGATGAATATCTTAAAACAAAAAGTCGGTTAGCAGCGTGGTTAAACGAGCTTGTCGGTTCTTATTGAAAATCGAACAGAGATTGTGTTTTAATCATCGTTACTTGTTCCGGGTAAGCCGCGAACGTGTGGATGTGGAATTCACTTCGTCTCGCCTCGAAGTCAATATAGCAGAACGGCTGCAGCCCCCCGACTTCTAATTTCGGGAATTTTACGAACACGCCCCGATTTCGCGCAAAACGCTCGAGGTCGGCATGGCTCTGACGATACAAATTCGGACTCATCTTCTCGACCTGAAAATCGGTCATATAATTTATTCCCTGGCTCAAAGTGCATTTGTGAGAGCGGGGGCCACGGAATTGAAAACGCTCAATCAATCCGCGATGCGGGAGCATCTGACCGGGCGTGCTTACAACCTCACTCAGGCACATGTCCCCGGCAAACACGCTGACAACATGAGTGCAGCCCGTAACCCAGATAAGCGCCTCGTATTTCGCGGTCTTTAATTTCCGGTTCGCATAAATTTGGAAAAGCTCCGGATGCAGAGGTCTTTGAAAAAGACTGAAAGTCAATTCCTCGATAGCTACATTGATTTGCGGCGTTTCCATAATTCAGAAATCCTGGAACAAAGAACACAAACTCTAATATTTCTGTTATTATACAACAATCGCCGTACTTATTCAAGCGTAATATCAGTATTGATAAGGCCTAATCCGGCCCTTATCGGACGATTATCTTGCAAGCTCCGCAACCTAAAAGACTAACGGCACTAAAGTTTTTTTGAGAAAAATTGAACGATTCCAACAAAGCTGCTTGCCTGGCGCCATTACCATTGATTCCGCCACGGGCGGATCTTTGATATTTACTATTGGCTGTTCTCGTCAATTTTCACTGCTGGAAAAAAACGGCGTTGATAACGGTCGCAATAATATCGTAAAAGGCATGGGTACCGGCTGTAATTCCGAAACCACGAATTGCAAAAAGAACGGCAAGATAAATACCTGCGATTGTACGAAAACCAAACTCCGTCCAGTTAAATGCAGCGCTTTGGCCGAGTTGGCCGTTGACAAAAACTATATGGTGATGTGCACTAAACAACGCTGCCGAAACAAGGACCGAAAGTATAATCGAGCTCTTACGGCTGAGCCCCAGCACATCCTGAAACAACAGCATCAAAACGCAAATCAAAATCAGCCGAAAAACAAGCTCTTCGTAAATCCCCGCTCCTATACCGGTAACAATATCAGCCAGCAGAGATTTATTACCCATTGTGGAGTTTCTAAGGGGGGGCACCTCAGCGCTGCCGGGTTCCGTAGCCGCCGGCGATAAACTGCCTCCTGTAGCCGAAGAACAGCTCGGCACCGATTCAATCTGTATTCGTGCCACGCTGTTGTCGAACCGGCCGATATCGCCTTGTGGCTCGGCTGGATTATTCAAAAATAAACTCAACACAATCAACGGAACCGCAAGCAGAATGCACTCGACCACCATCGGCAGAATATCGCCGAGGCCAAAGTCCCACCGTTTGCGCGACGCTAATTGCAGCGCTGTCAAAATCACGACAACTACCAGAGGAGGTGCTATCCACGCTAATCTGCTGCCGAGTCCCACGTATTCATCGAGAAAACTCTGCAGCCATACAAACGCCACCACCCGAACCTGAGTT
>DAOVNI010000249.1 GCA_030630315.1 Phycisphaerae bacterium
CTGAGCGATTATGTCCTCGTTACAGCTTCGCAGCGCAATAATACCGGCTATCTGTATCGCCTGGAATATACCGTAATCGTAGTAGCCCTTTATCGTCGCAAGGTAATCGAGCATATCTTTATTGCCTGCGACAAAGCCGATGCGAAAGCCTGCCATATTGTACGGCTTGCTCATCGTAATAAATTCAACGCCGATGTCCTTCGCCCCTTTGACCGAAAGAAAACTCGGCGCTTTATAGCCGTCAAAACAGGTTTCCCCGTATGCAAAATCGTGAATGACCGCTATGCCGAACCGCTTCGCTAAATCCACGACCGGCTCAAAAAACCCCTCGTCAACAGTCATCGCCGTCGGATTGTGCGGGAAATTGAGAATCAGCAATTTAGGCTTCGGATAAAGATTCTCACAGACCATCGCGATGTTATCTATGAATTTCTTATCGCAGCCGAGAGGAACTGATATTACATTGGCGCCGGCCAAAGCGACGGAGTAATTGTGAATCGGAAAAGCCGGGTCCGGCACAATCGCCGTATCTCCAGGCCCTAACATCGCCAGGCACAAATGGCTAAAGCCCTCCTTCGAGCCGATGCAGGCCAGCACCTCGGTCTCCGGGTCGAGCTGCACGTTCCATTTCTGCTCATATTTCTTTGCGATTTCTTTCCGCAGGCCCTTAATACCCCTTGATGCGCTGTACCGGTGGTTCCGCGGGTCCTGCGCCGCCTGGCATAGTTTGTCCACCACGATTTGCGGCGCCGGGTCGGAAGGATTACCCATACCCAGATCGATAATGTCCACACCTGCCTGACGCTTGGCAAGTTTTAACGCATTCAATCGCCCGAACAAATAGGGCGGCAAACGCTTTATCCTCTGTGCCGGCCCAATCCGTCTGTTAGAACCGGATGTATCCATCTTAAAGTCCATAATCGTCTTTCCCGCAAGTTCACAAAACCTTTCTTTCAATCCAATAGGATAGTGTACATTGAACAGATAAATTTTCAAACCATTTTTCACTCCGGCAAAAATTTGATTATGTGATAAACATAAGCCGCTCTATAATTTACGCTTTGCATCTGTATTAGCCGAAAGCAAAAGATGTCAAAGATGACCATTAGTTAATGGAGTAAGCAAAAATGATTTATCCAGCCCATCAGCAAGGCAAGCTGGAACGAATAACCCGAAGGTGGTGGTTCTATCTGCTGTTTGTGCTATTGTGGTTTGTTGTTCCGCCATACGCGTCTAAAGGTTACAAGTTCCCGCAGGAGTGGGGAAACGTGATATTCCACGTGCTCGGTAGAGCGATTATCTATTCACATTCCGAGCTATATCCGGTCTTCAAAATAATCCCTATTGTACTAATCGTTTCAATTGTGATTTTTCGCAACAAAGTCGTCCGTTTATTTAGCATCTACGTTAGCATCTCGTATGTGCTCTTTGCCTTTGGTCAAAGTATAGCCATAACCGAAAAATATGGCGTGGCAATATGCACCATCAACTTAGTGATGTTCCTTGTGGTTGCTGCCTTGTGGATATGGGAAGCTTTTGTGTTGCAAAATGATTTCATTCCAAGAAGACGCCCGACCTGGAAATACTGGGTTGTGCCTTTGGCATTGCTGGCATTTTGGTGTCCGATAAATTTGCGAACCGGCCAACCTGACTTTAATCCTATTTACATATTCACGTCGCCGGCAGGAGTGGCTTTTTGTATGATGACACCGGTTTATATAGGCCTGCTTACTCTATATTGGCCGAGAGTCAACATAGCTACTCTGAGAGTAACCAGTCTTGTTGGGCTTTCCATCGGTATAGCCAACATGTTTACCAATTTTTTGGTAAGGCCAAGCGTAAATTGGTGGAACGGGGTATTGCACATTCCGCTACTTGTCATATCGCTGTATGGATTGGTACTCTCCCTGAAACACCCCCAAGCTGATAAACAAACTACTGAAAAAATTGAGCCAGCCCGAAACTAAAATCGCTTGACCAGACTAACCCCCATTGCCGGGCCATTGTTGCCTGCCATATAAGGCACCACCTTAAACCCCGCAACTTCGAGCTCTTTATGTTTTCCTGCAAAGGTATGGCCGACCACCCAGCCGAGAGTTGCTCCGAAGATAATGTCACTGCCCCAGTGGTCACCCGAGTCTATCATTCGATAGCTCACAAGAGAAGCCACTGCATACGACGGAATGCCTACCCTCGGCCCGTAAAACTCATCCAATACAGAGGCGACCGTGAACGAGCTCGCGGCGTGAGCGCTGGGCCAGGCCCATTTCTTCCCGTTCGGACTGTCATTGTCCCTGATAGCTTTCAGAGACATCGTTATCACACTCGTCACCCCTAAGGCCCTTAGCATCGCCCCCGCCCGTTGTTTGTTAAACTCATCCTGGTTCTTTGCACTCGTCGCATACCAGAGACTTGACGCCGCAAGATGCGTCCACGGAGAGCCAATCACGTTAAGACTCTCATCTGTAAAACCGTGGAATACTCGTGGATTATCGAAGTTTTCCGCCAGCTCTTTATCGGCGTCGCTGCTGTGCATCGCAATACTTGCGCCGCCGGCCAGAAGCAAAGCGATCATATTATCCGGTTTCAAAAAGGTCTCTTTCGTATCTTCAATAATCCTCTTCGGCCAATCTTCAATATTTATCGTGGCGGACTCAAGAAGGTACCCCGATGTTTCAGACAGCTCCTCCAGGCCCTCTTGTGAACCCTCGATAATCTTGCCTGGCAAACTGGCAAGTCCAGCCCCGGCGGATTCAAGGAAACCTTGCTTTTTAGATAGCTGCTCTGTTTGACTCGCCCCGCCCCTCGGAGGGGCGGGACTCGCACAGCCGGCAGCAAAAATCAAGCCTGCAAAAACAAGCCCCAGCCAGTATCGGTTCCAGCAATATGCGCTCATTTGAAAAAATCCACAAAAGTTATTAAATTCACACCTCACACAAGTAATTCGCGCTACAATATATTACGGCTATTATCGAATGAAACTACAGAAGATTGTGGTGGTTTTGCTGAAAAAATACTTATTTTGTCAAAAAAATTGCTTTTTAGAGCGGCTTCATAAAATTATGCTCGCCCCGTTATTCCCATTCAATCGTTGCCGGCGGCTTGCTCGATATATCATACAACGCGATTGACCCCCCAAACCTCATTTA
>DAOVNI010000140.1 GCA_030630315.1 Phycisphaerae bacterium
CAGAAGCTGTTGGCAATGCCGATGAATGGCTTGTTTATGTCCTCGTCACTTAAGCCGCAGGCGTGAAGCAAACCCCTGTGCGGCGCACGCTGAAAGCCTTTTTTGACTGTATCGCTTCTCATATATTTCCTTTCTGTTTAGGTCCTCGTATAAATAGTTCGCAAAGTAATCACAAAGGCCCAGGACCTCATTTTAGCTGCTGATTAAGAATAAATAAAGGTGAAAGAGTTATTTCCGGATTTAAGTATCAGTATGTAGGGTGCGACACTTTGCTATGTAGGGTGCGATTTTTCGCACCATTCCTTTACCCTGTAAAGCTCGGGCGCACGGCTTTGAGGCGTCGCCTGAATTGAATGGTTAGGTCTTAAGTGTTCGTTTGATTAGCCCAATGGCATTCCTGAGTGATAATAATGGGAACCATGCCAGGCTGAACAGCATTCCGAACCATCCACATATAGACAACGCCGGATGAAATGTTTCAACCTGACGCTGAAGTTCTTGATCATATACGGTTATGCGAAATCCTGGAAACCAGGAGATAATCATCGCAAAAACTGATATTACTGCTAACACTATCGAAATCCACCATAGTTTGGTCCATGCGATCCATAGCTTGGGGATGAAAAGTGGTGATCCGAGGATTAAGACAGCAAGCACACCTACGGTTGCAAAAAATGCCCCCACGAAGGGCTGAAAAAGAAGCGACGGAAAACCGTCGTACACGGTCATTGCCATCGCAATCATATATGTGATCCAACCGGCAATCCAAGCTAAAATCAGTCGTAATGGCATTTGTTTAACCTAATGCACCAGTTCAGACGCGGCCTTTAGGCCGTCCGACTTGAGCCGCTTGTTATGCCATTATTGATAATAATTGGCATATTTTGCTTAACTGATCTACTCTTCCTGTTCTTGATTCTCCTCTTGTGAATTGCATGCAATTCTAGCAACTCTGGCAGATGATGATTCTTCATTAATAAATACGACATGCCAAAGAGACGTGTAAGGTACTTTAACAAGTTTTCGAGGCTCCTTGGGTGTAAGACGGATTAACGCTGCACAAGGTTGTAGCTCATTCTTACCGAAAGAATCAAATTGCTCTGGGGACATAAGCATGGCTACAGTCTCATCAACGCGAATGCCTGACACGGAGACATCGAGCTGATCACCTTCTTCAGCACGCACAGGAATAGAAGTAAATGTACTCACTCGAAGACTCCTTTCAATTTATATATGCTTTCTGCCTAACATAATAACATCCAACATTTATCCGCCGTCGGTCTGGCGGACTTTTTGTTGCCAATTTAGTCTACCGAAAATATAATGCTAACACTTGTCCCTGAAAGCTTTAGTCAGTGAGCTACGAGGTTGTCCCTGCGGCGAACTAATCCTTTTAATCCGCGATTAACCCTATCCAACTCTCAATTCCCACCAATATAAGATATTCCGCCCGAAAGGCCTCCGCAATTTTGCATTTTTCATTTTAATTTTTACATTATTCTAAATTCCGCCCCCTGGTGCGTTCGTCTTTAGCCCGATAGAATAACCGAAACCTTTTAATCCGTCAAGCAATTTCGTTGCTAATAAAGACCCGTTTTTAGCCAGTTTCACAAATGTGGTTCGGCTTAGACGGAACCCGGCGGAGGTGGACGAAGCTTTCGCAGAAGCTCGCTTCGAGCAAAGATTCGGACAAAGACGCCAAGCTGGCTAAAAACCTCTGCGTTCTCGGCGTGCTCTGCGGTTAATAAAAATCCATGAAATCCGTGCAATCCGCGATTAAATATTATTGTCTTCTCTGTGCCCTCTGTGGCTATGTTCCTTTGTGCCTTCGTGCCTTCGTGGCAATAAATCCGATATAAAGAAAATTTGGTTGTTTTTGAAAAGACAGAACGTATAATTATAATTTGAATGGGAACCCGGTTCGCCGCAATATCAAAACTTATAAGGAGACTAAATGATGATGTCGGATAGGATTTTCGGTTGGTTAGCCCCGCCCCTCAGAGGGGCTGGGTTAGTGACAGTGGTAATTTGTTCGCTGCTTCTGACAGCCGGCTGTGCCCCTCTCGCCGAAGAAGCCGCCAAACCTGAGGTTGAGCCAAAAGAAGAAAAACCAAAGGTCGTGGTAAAAGAAGTTAAACCTGAAGAAGAGAAGCCAACTGTGGAGCTGGCGTTGAAGTTCACCCCTCAGGATTCAACAGCTTATAAGTTAACGATGGAGGCACAACGGCGCATTGAATGGGAGGGGCCCTTGCCAGACAAGACCGCCTTTAAGGGAGGTCAGACCGGCAACACAATCGAGATGACCTTCACCCAGAAGATACAAAGAGTCGATGACAATGACAACGCCCTTGTAGAGATTACAATCGAAGGGCTGAAGTATCTTTCTATAATTAGAGACAGCACCGCACTGGACTTCGACAGTTCCAGGGAAAAAGACAAAAACAGCCCTATGGCCAAGTTAATCGGCCGCAGTTATACCATAGAAATCGCCCCAACAGGTAAAGTTACAAAAGTTATTGACGTAAAACAGGCACAGGCTGCTCTCAAGGGCAGCTCCTCAGCCAACAAAGCAGCTTTAGCACTGCTTTCCCCCGATATAATTAAGAAACGTCACGGAACCTTGGCCCTGCCGGACGCCGACAAAAACCAATTACGCACAGGTGACAAGTGGAGCAGTATAAAGACCTTTTCCTTTGGTATGATGGGCTCGAAATCCTACGAAAAAATTTATACGCTAAAACAAATCAAGGACGCAGACAGTCACCGGATTGCCATCGTCGAGATGAACGCTATCCCCACCTCGGAAATGGCAGAGCAGTTGGACAAAGAAGGAATAGGCGGCCTTTCTAAAATGTTCGATAATATCGAAACATATACCGGCCGGCTAAACCTGGATTTGACCGCCGGCAAAATCGAAAAATATCTTGAAAAACTGCAGTCGGAATGGATTGCCGTTGACCCATTGGCTGGACAAAAAGACGACAAGGAACCTGCTGCGTTGAAAATGACTGCCATTCGGCTTTACCGTCTCGAGAAAATTGATTAAAAACAATTCATAGTTCGTAGTTTACGAACTCGTTACTACCGGCTATGGACTCATTTTTGAAAGGAGTGAAATTGAAAACTGCACTAACAATTCTCACAGTCGTCGTCCTGGGTGGTCTTGCAGGATGCAATGCTAGGGAAAAAGAACCGTTAAAGGAGGGAAAAGAGCTGTTGGGTGAGGGAAAAGAATTGTTAACTGTGGATTTCCAGGAGGCGCAGACCCTGCGATACAGGTTTGTCTCCAGCAGAGATATTGACATTGATTGGGACCCGGGAAAAAGCGGAGCCAAACCAGATAAGAGCGCGGTCGATAGGTTCTCTGAGTCAATGGATATGGTCGTTGCTTATACGCCCGTTGAAGTAAAGCCCTATGGCCTTACAACTATCAAGGCAACATGCGAATCAGTGAGAGTCAAGCGAAGCAAAGATCGACGAAAAGATGCCGTAGAGAGTCTCGCCGGCAAAACTTTCACGTTTACTGTCGACCCCACCGGCAAAATAGAAGACTATTCGCAGTTAGACGAATTAATCAAGAAAATTGGTGAAAAAGCATTTGGAGCAGGTGGAAGGAAAAGGGGAGTTAAAGAACCCGATATGATATGCGATTTTATCGCCAGCCAGTGGTTCCTGTGGGATTCGGTCTCCAGTATAGAAAAGGCCTCTGAAGGCGTTTCAGTAGGCCAAACCTGGAAGTCCAGGCTCTCCGTACCTACCCCGATGGTGACGCGAAAAGCAAGAGATGTTACCTATACGCTCGCTAAAATCCGCCAGACCGAAAAGGGGCGGCTCGCCGTAATACGCAGCTCTTATTCACCTGCTGAATCAGTCCCCGCCGGCTGGCCAATACCTTATGTCGGTGCATTCCAGATGAGCGGCACGTTCGGTTTCCTCAGAGGCTATAAAATCCTGAGCCTAAAAGGTCAGGGCGAGGAACTGTTCAATATCGACGCCGGCCGAATAGAGCAATACAGTCAGCAGTACCAGACGCAATGGGAGGCCTCTTTACTATTTGCTCTCGAAGGAGTTGCAAATCTACAAATAACTATCAAACAAAACTTGACAATGAAGCTTCTCGAAGATTGACGAATCACGTACAAAATACGGAAAAATCACGGAGGTAATTGCAGATTGAAACGCAAAAATCTATGGGCGCCGTGGCGAATCAAATACATTCAGACCTTGGGCCCCGTTAGAAATTCTACAAAGGTCTCTAAAGGGATTTATGAGGATATGGTACAGAAGGGGAAGATTTCTAACGGGGTGAGTGAAGGCGGCGATTGCTTTATCTGCCATAACTTGAAAAAACCACAGGATGACGACAAAAATCTGGTGCTGTGGCGAACAGATAAAAGCATCGTAATACTAAACCGCTTCCCCTACAACAACGGCCATTTACTGATAGCACCGGTCCGGCACATTCCTGACCTTGAGAAGGCAAGCGACGAAGAACTATTGGAATTGATGGAGTTGGTCAGAGAATCACAAAAAGCCCTGTCCCTGGCGATAAAACCCCACGGCTTCAATGTTGGTATGAACTTTGGCCGATGTGCCGGTGCCGGCCTGCCCGAGCATTTCCACATCCATCTCGTGCCGAGATGGGACGGAGACACAAATTTTATGAACGTATGCAGCGATACCGATGTTATCAGTCAAAGTTTGACCGAGCTTCTTGAGCTGTTAAAACAGGTAAGCAAAAAACATAACCTCCCCCGTTTATAATGTCTAACACCCTTGCAGCTTACTACCTAATTATTTCCCTTATGAACGATATTTTTCCGACTGCCTGAAGGATTCTCTCTCATATCGAATCCCTTCAACAATAACCCCTAACAATAATTTTATCAAACGGTCAAGCTCAGTTCCACTCTTATAATCCGCCTGGGCAATAAAATTCACTCTTTCGGCCTTCAATAACTCTTTGCAGGTTTTCTTGCCCGGTGAGTTATGAGATTTATAAACGGCAATAGCATACCCACCATTTTTTCTAATTACCGTCATACATGGAACATCTGTCAGCCCATCGCCGATATACAGGA
>DAOVNI010000209.1 GCA_030630315.1 Phycisphaerae bacterium
AGTAACGCGCCGGTCTGGGTCTTGCAGGTTTTCAACGCAACGCCGGTCCAGCCCAAACCACGGCCGAGCCTGATTAATTTCCAGTCGTGAGCACTTTCGTCCATAAAGAGTGGCTTGCGGGCCGAAACGCTGTGAACGTCAATCTGATTTTCTTCCAGGTCGTATGGAAACGGCTGCTCCACATAAAGAATCATCTGGTAAATGCGGGGATGCTCCATCATCAGCCGGTCCAGAATATCGTTCACGCAGGCAGGCTCGGTAACCGTGTAGTTAAAATCGCTGCTCAACCACAGAACGTTGTTTTCGAGCGCAATTTTGCCGACTTTGACCAATCGCTCGTAATCCCAGGCCGAATCATTGCCGCACAATTTTACCTTCAGGCACGTCAGACCATCGCGTTTAATCCAGTCCGGCAATAATACAGGGTAGCCGTCATCCGGCTCTGTTCCCGTTAGTTCGGATGCGTCGAGTAAATCCTTGCCGCCTACCAGGTGCCAGGCGGGTAAAGTTTTTGCTGGAGGAAATTTTAGAAAGTCGGCAGGGTATTTGCCCGCAAACGAAAAGTCGAATGCCTCAGCGGGTTTGAGGAATTTGGACAAATCAGCATTCATAAATTCGGCGTTGTAGGTGGAGTACACATCCCGGCCAAGAAGCTGACCATACGCATCGTGCAGGGCAATGTCAAACGCCGAACAACAAACCAGAGCTGCCAGCCACGGCATCGGCTCGGTCTGCTCGCCCCGTTGACGGTTGAGCCGGTCCAATAAGCTGGCCAGCTCCGATTCGATAAAGCCGCTTCCCAATTCAATGGGATGACCCATCTTGTCGAATTGGGCCCAGGCCTCGGCAAGTCCGCCTTTGGCGGAGCAGAAAAGCTGCATCGCTTCGCATCTTTCCTGATAGCTCTGCTCGCTGGGCCAGGCCCATTGCACGCTCAGCGGAGTTTCACCCCATCCCTGTGCCCTTTGCCCCTGCCCGTTCGCCACAGTTATACAAACACGCGCACATATAACAGAGGTTAGAGTTTCAGGCCCAAACTTGAGCGGAACTCTTGTTTCTACCGGGATAAAGTACAAATCAACAGATACCGGGCTAATATCAGTATTCATATCCTTATCCTTGTTGTTATCTCCCGTAATGTTTCAATTGTTCCGTTCAATAAAGCATCCGTATAGGAAAATTATTATCCGGTTAGGCTTAAAATCTGCCAAAGGTTGACACTGATAGATTTGCAGCTTACATTGAATTGTGGTCAATTGTCGGATTGTTGTCAATCCTAAGTTTGTCATATTCCAAAATTGTGATTCTATAACCGTGTTTTGCCTTGATCTCTTTTTGAATGAACACACGGTTAGTCGTTTTATCATGAGATGATGAAAAAACCCGTGCCTGCGGTTGTAAAACACGTTTTTTCGAACAACCAAATAGACCAGAACACAGGTATGCTACTTTCCCTCCCCGTTCCGCCTCCACCATATCACGCAATGTTGGCAATATAATCGTAAAGGCTCTTCACCGCTGAGTGCTCGGCATCATCGAACAATATCCCTCGACCAGGAGTGGGTTTTCCCTGCTTATCTACGTGGAATTCAGCAACCTTGGCCTTAAGATGGAAGCAAGAGTCAGGTGCAACAATCGGCCGGGCTCGCAGGCTCACTATACTCTCGTGAGGTTTCGTGGGACAGCACTGGCTGAATAGCCCTCGTAAACTCAATCCTCTCCCATCACAATTGCACAATTGCCCGCCTGGCAGGAGGCATTCCACATGGACTTTGCCATTATCCCCTTTGATCCGCCGGAAGACACGACCGTGACGGATGCCTTCGTACCCTGGATCCTCTCGATGAGAAAAAACCGTCCTACATAATTCCTTGTAAATCTCTCTGTTCAGCTGGATGATACCTCCCTCCCCATAATTTTCCGGAGGACCCCATAGAGCCCTGAGTGAATATATGTCCAGCCAGAACGCTCCATACTCAAGTTGACGGAGTGTGTACAAAAGTTCGTAGCCAAAATCGCGTGGAAACCTTGAAGCACGCTTAACGCTTTCATCAAAGATTCGCTGTTGGATCTCTCGGGCACATCCCTCCTGTAAAATTGTCCTGAGGACCTGGCAGGCAATGTCGTGCCCCGTGATATCATAGTTCATTATATCCTCAATTACAGCTACCAGCGCCGGCCGATGACGGTCACCGACCTTGGGAATGATATCTGTGAATGGGGTGATGATATCCTTTCGTACCTGACTGTCGTACGATAATCCTGGGTCAAATACATCCCTGAAAATATTTATAAAGGAGTCCCAAGTGCATAGTGCTCTGAGCGGTTCAAATTGCACTGTTGTACCTATGATTTGTAAGAGATGGTGATAATCAACGATACCAGGCTTAGCGATAATTGGCATACGTAAGCGTATTTCGTCAAGCACCCGTGCTCGTGCTTGGTCTGCCATATTGCGAATGTGTGAAGGTACCTCACGCAGTGTTTCGGTCCGCCGTTCGGGGTCAATAACCCCCCGGATTATTCTTGTCTCTGTCCCCCCGCTTTGCTCGAGCCGGTGGGCAATCACCTCGAGCCGTTCTATTTTGACCCGGGCTTCCTTATGCCAACAAAATGGCAGGGTGAGTGGGAAATAGTACCACACATTTCTTACGTTATCCCAGCGGGGCCGGACAATATTTTCGATGACCAACCACACTATGAACCAAGCCGCTATTGCGCAGATTCCGGCCACAAGCGGACCTATGAGGACTTGTCCGATCAGAAGTGCCCCTCCGCTCAAGAGGTTGGCGCCTATTGCTAGCGCGTAATGACCCTTTCTGGATTTGGTATACTCTTTTTTTTCGCTTTTTTTGCTCATTCTGTCCCCCCTCCAGAACACTCATTTCACAAACCAGAGCCATAATTATCCTTATGCCGTCCATTAGCTTAGTACACTCGCTTCCTTTCGACTCGCTTCCTTTCGACTCAACATAATCTATGCGCTTCGTCACGCCTTGTCAAGCACTTTTTCACCAAATTGTACGCTTTATTATGACATGATCAAAAAAATCCTTTGTGCTTGTAAAAAAGACATGTTTCTTAGAGTTAAGTTTCGCACTTTTTTTAGGAGAAATCCTTACAAAATAAGGGCTTACGCATAATTTTGAATTTTATGCATGTTCGATAAATGGCTCGTACATTACAAAAATAATCATTTTGCCACAAAATGGCTCACAGGATAAGAATTACCCAAATTAACACTTTTCAAAAACTGCGAAAGTTAACTTAGAATCCCAAACAAAACACACAAGGTTATCCAAACTAATAGCCAAAAAATCAAGCACATTAGCTTTTGGCACAGATGGTCGCAAACATAACAGTTCGCGAATAGTTGCACAATCTTAGGCGATTACCCAAGTAAACCTGGCAAAAATACCCCACTCGAACCCTAAAAACCAGGTAATCACGTATGAACAAGGAGTTGCGAAATCGGTCGGTTTGAATTATATTTTTGATTATTCTGCCGATATGAATCTCTGTAACCTTAAAAAGGTATCTTTTTGAGTTGTTTCGTTGGCCTAAATCCGTATAATCCTGAAAGGTTATCTTTCGCAGAAAGTTGCATTTTTGAATAATTTTGTGGAAAGGAGTAGGTATGAAACTGAATCGAAAGTTGAAGATGGGAATGGTTGGCGGGGGGCCGGGAGCGTTTATTGGTGACGTACATCGCAAAGCATCTCGTATGGACGGCGGCATTGAGCTGGTGGCCGGGGCGTTCGACATTAACCCGCGCAAGTCCAAGCAGATGGGACGCGAGCTGGGCCTCAATCCCAGGCGGGTGTACCGTAACTACGAGGAAATGATAGAGCGGGAGCTTAAGTTGCCCGATGGCGAAAGAATCGATTTCGTC
>DAOVNI010000109.1 GCA_030630315.1 Phycisphaerae bacterium
CTGAGCCGTCGCAGGAAGCCGTCCTGAAATTCTATGAGGAAAATAAAGAGCAATTAAAATCTGCCGAGCAGGTCAGAGTGGGCCATATAGTAAAACACGTAAGCTGGCAGACGGATGAAGCCGCCGCCTATGATGTGATAAGAAAAGCACAGGATGAATTGAAAAACGGAGCAGTTTTTGAAACATTGGCCCAAAAGTATTCTGATTGTCCTGAAAATGGTGGTGACCTGGGCTATATTACAAGGGGACGAATGGTGGAAGAGTTTGAGGACGTGGTTTTTAATTTGAATGTGGGAGAAATAAGCGACGTTTTTCGCACCCGCTTCGGGTTTCATATAGCCAGGCTGTATGACAGGAAGCCGGGGGTAGTGCCCGGCCTTGAAGAAGTTAAAGGCCATATAGTAAACGAGCTTGCCGAGCAGATGCGGGGAAAAGCTGTTGACGAGTTTGTAGACCAATTAAAACCTAAAGCCAGAATCGAAGAAATATAAACAGACCTATATAAAACCAAAAACGCAAAATCAAAACTTGAAATTTTGAATTCTCGATACTCTTTAATTAACTACTCATCATCTTCGTGAGCATCGAGTATCGAGCATCGAGACGATTTTATCGGGCTGTTATAAAAAGCAAAAAAGTAGGCGTCTTAATTTGCCCCTTTGCGATTTTTGTGTTAGACTTTAATTAAGGTTGGGCAAAACATAAAGCAGATGAGACCGGCTTAGATTTGTTTGTCCTGAGCGCGTCCGTCTATTGAGTGAGTTCATTGGCCCAATTTAGTAATCCTGCTCTGGGGGGGATAACTCGGCAGTAGCATCCAGGCAGGATTGAAGGTAACGCTTCTCGCTTGCGAGGACTTTGAGTATAGCCCCGATGTATTGAGGTAGGGGGGGACATATAAGTTTCTTTCCGAGTTGGGCCTCTGCGCCCTGTGCGCAGGGGCTTTTTTTACAAAAAAATTACCGGTAAAAAGAGCTGTGAGTTTTTTTAAGCTTTTTTCGTTAGTGCTTATCCAGCCGTGGATTGGGAGCGACCATAATAAAATTTAACAGCTTGAGAATCACGCCGATTAGCAGTTTCCACAAGATTTTTTTTGACATACTATATATTGCCCTTAGAATATGCAAACCAGCGAGATGTAGTGTTGTCTTGATGAGCTGTAAATAGTTTTTGGTGAATTTTTTGAGGTGGGCTTGGCTTGTGAGGTGTCCCTTTTGCAAGGAGGATCAGGATAAGGTTGTTGATTCGCGTTCAAGCGATGCCGGTAGAGTAATCAGACGCCGCCGTCAATGCCTGGCGTGCAAAAGACGGTTTACCACCTATGAAAAGATAGGTGAAAGCTTTAAGCTCTACGTGGTCAAAAAAGACAAATCCCGCATTCCTTATAACAGGGACAAAATCATTGGTGGTTTGCAGAAGGCTTGTTACAAGAGACCTGTCTCGGCAGAGCAGATTCGACAGATTGCCGACAAGGTGGAAGAAAGTATATTCCGGAACTTCGACAAAGAGGTTTCATCAGCCTTTATCGGCGAAAGCGCAATGAAGCATCTTCGCCGGGTCGATAAGGTCGCGTATATTCGTTTTGCGAGTGTCTATCGTGATTTCAAGGATGCGGGCGAATTGATTGAAGAAGTCAGTCACGTTATTCAGCAAGCCGACCATCTTGGACAGCCGACGTTTTTCAACGGGCCGCAAGAGTAAGTGTTCGTCGACTCACAACGACTCAGGAGGCATAGTGGTTGTTGAATTTGCAAGGAGGCAAAAGGGAGGAGATAAAAATGCAGCTTAAAGTCATAAAAGCAGACGGCAGTGTCGAAGAATACCTGCACACCAAAGTCATAGGGACCATCAGCAATGCTCTTGGCAGGATTGGTCAGGCGGATATATGCATTGCAGAACAGCTTGCCGAGGTGGTGACATATTTTCTTTATCGCAAACAAAAGCGCCGTGCCGTAACCAGTAGCGAGATTTTTTCCATAATTAAGGCGGTTCTGGCGGCTACGAGGTATGAAGAAGCCGCAGTTGCGCTGAGTGAACACCATTTTGAGCGCAAGCTTAAACGCTCCCGAATTGAGGTTCTTTCGATTGATATTCAGGAACTGGCCGATGCCGAGCTGCTCTGCAAGGCCGAGGAGCCGGACGGCAGGTGTCGGTGGGACAAGTCCAGAATAGTCAACGATTTGGTGACCAAGCATAACGTTTCTCTGCAAACGGCCAGAACAATTGCTTCGATGGTTGAGGAGAAAATCTTCAGCATTGGAATCACACTGGTTTCAGCCAGTTTGATAAAGCAGCTTGTTCTGGGCGATGCCGCTGCGGTCCTGCAGGCGCAGCGCCAGTTGCAAACTGTTTAAGGCATACCTTGTATTTCGTATCTCTTGGTTCTGCCGGGGGTTTGTTTAGCCGTCGCCGGCACGGCGACGAAATCCGTCCTCTATCCTCCGTCTCCTCCCTTCATCATTCATTATTCCTTGTTCGATATTCACTATTCCCCTTGTTATTCCGAGCGCAGCGAAGCGGAGTCGAGGAATCTATTTTAAAAATTGTCATTGCGGGCGAAGCGCAGCAATCTCAAAATTCCTCGCAAAAAAGCGTTGACTCTGCTGCCAATGGCCAATACTATACCCACCAATCGATATTATGTTAAGTCTATCTTGATGCCGTCTAGGTCCGGCCCTGACGGACTCGATACCCAACGAGAATCCAGAATCGGGAATTGAGGAAAGGAGTTGCAATGGCTTCTATCATTGTAATGTCAGGAACCAACGAAGGCGACTATTACCCACTCGGTCGTCGCACGAATGTCATCGGCCGCGATGAGGTCCTTCCAATCCAGATCCTTGATGAGCATGTTTCCCGTAAGCACGTGCAGATCCGTTTCGACAAAGACGGGACTCGATATTACGCGCTCGATATAAAAAGCAAACACGGCGTCTTCATCAACGGTCGAAAAATCCACGACGAGACCATCTTGGCCGACGGCGACCAAATCCGCATCGGAGCAACTACCCCCTTGTTCACGGAGAAAGACTTCGCAGACCGTGAAAGTGCGCTGGCCCACTTCAAGAAAGTCGGTGAGCGCGGACGCCCCACAGTTATTGATTGAGAGGTCCTTATTGTTCCGTTCCCATCTCATATAAAATTTCTAATGGGGTTGACGCTGACCGGCTCCATAGTTACAATCCCGTGGCTTTTTTGAATGCGTCATCCAGCACCCGCTGTTTTGCTTGCCCCTCTGCTTCTTGCGAAGCAAACCGAGGAGCTTCGCAAAAACGAAGCAGCGGGGGGCATCGACGGACTTGATTAAATGCTAAGGAGGTAATGGCCGCAAATGAATAATGTAAACGAATTATTGAAGGAAAAGCTGACAATGGAAAATTACAACAGGCTCATCGCTCTGGACAACCCGAAGATGCACGATTTCATCGCCGATGCGATTGAGCTTACCCGCCCGGCCTCGGTCTTTGTCTGCACCGATTCGCCTGCAGATATAGCTTATATTCGCGACCTCGCGATAAGAAACGGCGAAGAAATTCCCCTCAACATCCCCGGTCATACCTGTCATTTCGACGGATACTACGACCAGGCCCGCGATAAAGCCCAAACAAAATATCTACTGCCGCCCGGCTCGGAGTTGGGCGAGAGTCTTAATTCCATTGATAAATCCGCTGGCGTCGAAGAGGTTCGCTCATATCTTACAGATTCAATGGCTGACCGGGAAATGCTGATTTGCTTCTGGTGCCTGGGCCCAACCGATTCAGACTTCTCTATTCCCTGCGTTCAGATAACGGATTCACCTTACGTCGCCCACAGCGAAAGCATTCTCTATCGGCCCGGGTACGAGCAATTCAAAAAATTTGGCACATCACCGGAATTCTTTAGATTCATCCATTCCGAAGGTGAGCTTGAAAACGCCGTCAGCAAAAACATCGACAAACGCCGAATTTACATCGACCTCGAAGAGGACCTGGTCTACAGCGTCAACACCCAATACGGCGGCAATACTATAGGCCTGAAAAAATTGGCCCTGCGATTGGCCATCAACAAGGCCTCAAATAAAGGCTGGCTCGCAGAGCATATGTTTGTTATGGGCGCTCACGGCCCGGCCGGCCGCGTAACTTACTTTGCCGGCGCATTCCCGTCGGCCTGCGGAAAAACCTCAACCTCAATGCTGCCCGGACAAACCATCATCGGTGATGACATCGCTTACTTACGCAAAAAGCAAGGCCAAATCCGCTGCGTAAATGTCGAAAAGGGCATTTTCGGCATCATTCGCGACGTCAATACAAAAGACGACCCCATTATTTACGAGGCGCTTACAAGTCCACTTGAGGTCATTTTCTCCAACGTCTTGATTGGTAGTGAAAACAGACCGCATTGGCTCAGTATGGGCTGCGAATTGCCAACCGAGGGAATCAACCATTCCGGCAAATGGCACAAAGGAAAAACCGACTCAAAAGGTAACGAAATTACCGCCTCGCACAAAAATGCTCGCTATTGCCTGAATATCCCGGACCTCAGAAATCGTGACCCGTTGCTTGATGACCCGGAGGGTGTGCCGGTCGGCGGCATCGTTTACGGCGGACGAGATAGTGACACCTGGGTCCCCGTTGAGCAGGCCTTCAACTGGACTGAGGGCATCATACTAAAAGGTGCCGCCCTCGAATCAGAAACCACCGCTGCAACGCTCGGCAAAGAGGGCGTCAGAACCTTCAATTTAATGTCAAATCTCGATTTCCTCTCAATCCCCCTCGGCCGATACATCCAAATCAATCTGGATTTTGCAAATGATATCGAGAATCCGCCATCGATTTTCTCGGTCAATTATTTCCTCAGGGACAAAACCGGCAAATACTTAAACGGTATGGCCGACAAAAAAGTCTGGATTTTATGGGCGGAACTTCGCGTAAACGGCGACGTCGATGCTCTCGAAACGCCGACCGGCCTTATACCGAAATACGAAGATTTGGCAAAGCTGTTCAAAGACCATCTTGATACGGAATATGCAAAGGCCGATTATGTCCGGCAGTTCACAATTCGCATACCGGAAAACTTCGCCAAGCTCGACCGTGTTGAGAAAATTTACAAAGAAAAGATCTCAGACACCCCTCAGATTCTCTTTGACACCTTTGTCGAGGTTCGCAAACGCCTGAAAAGTGCTCAGGACAAGCACGGCGATTACATCTCGCCGTTTGATTTATCAACACAGTAGGGGGTATTAACTATTGTTGACTTTGGATTTCGCCTGTCTGTATCGATATGGGTGGTCCGCGAACCGCCCATATTTCGCTCAGTGGTGTAGCTGAGCAGGTAATACCTGAGAAATCCCGGTTGATAGAATTAGAGGTTCAATACAATGGCCTATACATATCTGGCAAAACTATCGCCACGACAAAAAATGTGGTTTATGGTGAGCGTAGTAGCGGCGCTTTTGATTAGCGCCCTTGGCATATTACGCGAACCTGACAGACCCGGTCAGGCACCAAACCAATTCACGGTTAATATGAGTATCCGGGAAATTGCCCCAAAACTGGGTGTTACCGGCAAGGGTCTGGCACGTGAGCTTGCCTTGCCACTGGACACGCCGAAGAACAAACCACTTAATAAATTGGGGATATCTCAGGAACAACTGGAACATGCGACTGCACATATCCTTTCCCATCGCTCGACGGGACTAAAATATTACCTGTTTGCGGCAATCGTGCCTGTGATTGGCTGGTGTACCAGTGAAAGGTGTTTGGATATAAACGCAGAAATGATAACCGAAAACAAATTTGATGCTTCAGACAAAAGAGTTGTATGACCCGGCTTAATTCGAAAGTCCGTTCAAAATCATCTCGCCCAAATCATTTTATTATTTCCTATTCCACCTTCTACCGCAGTTAGCAGAAAGCCCAACTAGAATTTTCTGTTGTTCGGGCGATAGGTGAGACCGAATTAGCAAAACGTGCTGTGAGGTTAGACGTTCCAGTTGGGCTCGAGCTTCCAATAACTTTTCCAATTGTTGTAATATAACATTATCGTTCGTAGATGGAGTTTCGAGTAGTAAGGAAATTTGCTCATGTTCTTTGGAAGCAATTTTAGCAAATTCGACTGATTTTGCTTCGAATCCAGGGTCTA
>DAOVNI010000091.1 GCA_030630315.1 Phycisphaerae bacterium
ATCGCCCACGTAAAAGATGGTGCTGAACAGGGTATATGCTCCCATACCGATTCTGCCGCCCCAGCCGCCCTGCCGGTGGCTGAACAACAGAATCACAGCCGCCGGAATAATTGCCAGAATTCCGAAGAATTTTCCGATTTCAATTGGGACCACCCCTACCTTACTCGCTGCGAATATCGCAATCGAATTGAGCATCACCAAGAGGGTCAATTGGTCACACAACCCGGCTATATATTGCCTTCGTTTAAGGTTGTGCACAAATGCAATCACCAGGCCAGCCATAATCTGGGTATAACCAAGCGCGAGTGACAAGCCAAAGAACATCATCGGTTTCTCAAAGGGGTCGAACCACATCATTTTATCTCTAAGCGGTTTTAACACTGGTACAAACTGCTGCACCGCATCACCGAACCATCCGCCGGTCAGTGCCCCGGCTATGACGGTAACAGCCGAGCAAATTCCCAGCATCCACATCAGCTTCTTGTCACCCTGCATTTTTCTAATAAATAGAATCATCAAAGCAACTATAACGAGACCATAGCCGGCATCGGTCAGACACAGGGCAAAGAACAAAGCGAAAAACGGCGCCAGAAATACCGTCGGGTCAACATCAAAATGCTTCGGCATACCATACAGGCGGGTTATGACCTCAAAAGGCCGGATGTAGTTCTTGTTCTCTATTTCAACCGGTACTTCTTCGTCTTCAGCCGGTTCGATTTTAGTCAAACTCGAGGCCCCAAAGCCCGATACTATTTTCTCCAGCCGGGGGTAATCATTTTTTTTCACCCAGCCTTCCAAAAGAACCGTGTGTTCCGTTGCCGGTGCGGTGCCCCTGGTCTGCTCCCTGTTTAACAGGTTTTCATAATGGTCGTGAAGAATTTGCAGCTTGAGCAAATGCTTGGACAACGACACTGCCTTCTCATACCGGCCTTCTAATTGCCTTGTTGTCTCATTTAACTTTTCGCTGTGCTGTTCTATTAGTTCCGCTACCGTCCCTGTCATCGGCTCGAAGCTGACCGGCTCAAACTCGGCTGACCGCAGCAGCTTTTGTACCTCAGTGATATTGACATTTAGACAAACAATAAGGCAGGCGTATTTGTTATTAGCTGCTCCTATTTGCTGAATTGCCCCGCCGAGCTCGCTTAGCTTCTCTTCTACCTGCTCAAACTGCCGCTCTGGCAAGAGTCCCGCCAAACACGTTGTCTGCTGAAGCCGGCCAATCTCTTCTACGGGCGTCTGGAAGGCCGCCCACGGCCCAAGCTCCTCCAGGGTCCCGTCGAGGTTCTCACATTCGGCTTTGAGTTTTTCTATTGTTACTTCGGTCTGCTCACACTGGTCAATAATCTTTAGAATTTGACGGTCTGAAACGACCCTGTTATATGACTGCTCATCAACGACGGTGCGGGGTGAAAGAATGCCGGCAAGACCCTTTGCAAATTCGGCATAACCTTTGAGGAATGCAATGGTTTTTGCCAGACGGTTCAACAGCTCTTCAATGTCCTTTGGCCGTTCGGCTGCGGTGGCGAGCTCGGGTGAGTCCCTGCTGACCATCGCCTCTTCCGCGTTTAGTATCTGGCAAATACCTTCACGCTGCAATGCCTCCAGAAGCTCCGAAGCCTGCGTGCGATGGCTGACAATTATCACTTTTGCCATTTGAGCAATGGCCATAGTTAGCCTCTCAAGTAATCCATTACCTTTGCTGCTGCCGGTGCGATTCTGCCGGCTGTCTTTTCGCGCAGCTGTTGACGCTCCTTCTCGGCTTGCGCTTTAAGATTTTCAACTTCGGCGAGGCCTTGCGTTTGAGCCGCGGCAACGGCAGCTTCGACAGTTTTTTCCCTTTGTTGCTCGGCTTCTTCTGATGCTTTAAGTCGGCTTGTCCGCCCCTTTTCGGCTTGTTGGACAGCCTGGGCTTTGGCCTGTTCGATAATCTCCCGGGCCTGTGCTTCGGCCTGCTTAATCCTTTTTATCAGTTCCATTCGCGTCCCTGCAATTGATTCCCGCGAAGCGGGGTCCCGTCAAAACCCTATTTCAAACGGCTGATAGACTACATTATTATTCGGCAAATGGCAAGAAATAGCCGAAAGAAATTTTATATTATAGGAGATTATCGAACCTGGCGATGCGCTGTTTTACGTGGTTCAGGGATTTTTGGAACTGAGATTGTTAGAAGAATGGTGGGCACGGCCCACCCTGCGTAGCTAAAATCCGAAATCTCAGCTAACGGGTCGCTCCGGTTGTTAGCTGCTATGTAATACGCAGACTCGCCAGCATTCAATCCAGACAGGGGCAGGAAGAGAATGAGATATCGTAAAATAATTTTTCGCATCGAATGGTACAGTTCAGCGGCCATCCTTCGCCGTTCTGTTCCGCTGAAGCTTCGCAGAATTCAGGCTTCGGAGGGTCGTGTGCAGCACCATGAAATTTATTATCTACTATTTTCCATTGACTATTGGTGTGCGGAGCACACCTATATATGAATCCTTATTCTTTATTAAGCTCTTCTATTGTCTCTGCAACTATTTCGTCTATCAATTCTTTTACAGACACAATTTTTGTTACTCTCGAAACGTTGGTTCCTGCAAGTACGACTGCATTATCAATGTCCCCTTCTACGGCGTCAATCAAGGCTTTGGCAATACAAAATTGAACGGTAGCAGGCTCGCAGGTCCTGAGGCATTTATAATTACATGTAAACTCTTTTCTTTCGCCGCGCAGTATTTCATCAAGAAATTTTGTTCTTATTGCTTTTGCCGGCATACCCACGGGGCTTTGTATAAAAACAATATCATCTTCTCCCGCCTTAATATAAAGCTGTTTAAATTCATCGGCTGCTGAACATTCAAAAGTAGCTACAAACCTGGTCCCGATTTGGACGCCCTTTGCTCCCAATCTTAAGAACTTAGCCACATCTTTGCCGTCAAATATACCACCTGCCGCTATAACAGGAATACTTACTCCATCCTCTTTTTCGTATTGCCCGACCAGGTCCAAAACATCTTTTAGCGCATTCTCAAGCAGCGGCTCATTTCGCGTTGTCCCTTTACCGGATTCCAATTCTTCTAAACTGTAACCCGCTATATGTCCCCCTGATAAGGGACCTTCAACAACGAAAGCATCCGGGAGGCGATTATAGCGCCTTTTCCACGTTTTGAGCAGGAGTTTAGCTCCTCTTGCTGAAGCAATCAGTGGAATCAACTTTATCGATGAACCTTCTGCGAATTCCGGCATGCTTATAGGCAGTCCCGCGCCTGAAATAATATAATCCGCTTTTTCTTTTGCGGTAGTCCTCACCATGTCCTCATAGTTACTTAGCGCTACCATTATGTTTATACCGATAACTCCATCGGATAATTCCCTTGCTCGTCTTATTTGCTTTATAAGATGTTCTCTTGAAGATTTAGGCACATCGGCCCTGTTTTCTTCTGTATCAGGAGGAAGCCCCACACTGGCTATGGTTCCTCCAGCGCCACAATTCGCTACCGCTGCTGCTAAAGATGCCGTAGATACTCTGACCCCCATTCCGCCTTGAATGATAGGGATTTTAATCTCCAGGTCGTCGATTACAAGCGGCTTTAATTTATCAAACATAACATTTTCCTCTCATGCAAGCGTATCTATGGGGCTGCGTATACCTTTGCCACAAGAAGCCTGGCAATCAACGAGAAGGTGGGGTAAACCCCACCCTACTACATCATAGCATTGGCAGGTCAACTTTCAACGGAGATTTCGCAAATAAATCTTTTTAATAGATTCCTCGACTGCGCGATGCTGCGCATCCCGTCCAAGGGCCGGACTTTCAGCGCTTCGCTCGGAATGACAATCGGTGAGTTTGAGTCGGTTATAAGAGTTTGTCGACTTGTGCGGCGAGTTGTTTTACATGGTCGAGGGATTTTTCGAACTGGGCCTGTTCAGACTCGTTCAAGTCAAGCTCGATGATTTTTTCGATGGCATTTTTGCCGAGGACTACGGGGACGCCGACAAAGTATCCGCCGACATTATATTCGCTATCGCAATAAGCACAGCAGGACATTACGGTTTTCTTATCTTTCAGGATTGCTTCAGCCATCTTAACGGTGCCGGCGGCGGGGGCATAATAGGCACTGTAGCCAAGTAGATTTACGATTTCGATACCGCCTTTTCGGGTGCGCTCGATTAGCTCAGCGATTTTTTCTTCATCGAGCAGCTCGGTTACGGGTATTCCGCTGACGGAGGTGAATCGGGGCAGAGGTACCATATCGTCGCCGTGGCCGCCCATTAAGACGCACTTTATGTCCTCTACGCTTACATCAAGCTCAGATGCGAGGAAATAGCTAAAGCGTGCCGAGTCCAGGGCGCCGGCCATTCCCATGACCTTATTCCTGGCAAAGTTCGTGATTTTAGCGGCAGTGTAAACCATTGCATCGAGCGGGTTGCAGACAACAATGATGATGCTCTCGGGACAGTGCCTGGCTATCTGCTCGCTGACATCTTTGACGATCTGGACATTTTTTGTAAGGAGGTCGTCACGGCTCATACCGGGGCCGCGAGGCGCTCCGCTTGTTATGATGACGATATCGCTGTCCGCGGTCTTTTCCCAGTCGCGGGTGCCGGAGATGACCGAATCGTAAAGCTGAACGGGGCTTGCTGCGGCGATATCAAGGGCTTTGCCTTCGGCGAGCCCTTCAATGATATCGAGCAGGACGATATCGCCGAGATGTTTTGCTGCAGCGATGTGGGCGGTTGTTGCACCGACTTTGCCGGCACCGACTATTGTTATCTTGTCCCTTGCCATACGTTACCTCAGGTTATCAGGCTACCAGAATATCAGGTAGTGGACATCAGGCTACCAGGTTATCAGGTAGTGGACATCAGGCTACCAGAATATCAGGTAGTGGACATCAGGCTACCAGGTTATCAGGTAGTGGACATCAGGCTACCAGATTATCAGGTAGTGGACATCAGGCTATCAGAATATCAGGCCAAGTTTGTTTTTTCAAATGCTCTGAGCCCATTCCTTCTTATCATTTTTTGTCAATTTTCAGCGTTAACTTGCCATTCGAGGATGCCGCCGGAGAAGTTTGGCTGCAACTGCACCTCGATGCGCAATGACTGTGTTCGGACGGGGTCGAAGCTTACTTTATGGAATTTGTCCTTCGCCACGCTGTAGCTGCCGGCGTTGGGGACTTCCTTCCATTGGCCTGCGTCCTTATACAGCAGCCGCCAGGACTTCGGAACGCGACAGCCTCCGCCGCCGGTGTCGTCGAACCAGTAAACGTCGGCGCGGGAGACCTTCCTCGGCTGCTCGAAATCATACTGGACCCATTCCGTTGTGCCCTTGCGAGGCCACCAGGTGAATCGCGGAATGCTCTGGTCGTTTGAATTCTCAGGCACCAGCTTGTCGCTGAGCGCTGCGACGGTGTCAGCCCCCCAGCAGTGCGATGCGGTGGTGGGCAATAGTTTCGGAGGTTCTTTCCACTTGTGGGCGTCGGGGCCGGTGCCGATGGTCGGAAACGCTGAAATCCGCAGCCGGGCGCAGCCCATCGGAATTAACGTTACGGTTTCGACCGGCTCGTCGGATTCGACGGGACTTTGCTGGAGCTTGCCAACCAGACCCAGGTGGTCCTTCTCCCATTCCGGAATCTTCTTCGCTTTGGTGCGCAGCTGAATCGGAGCGGCGTTAGCTTCAAAGGGCTGGTCGTCGTCGGGCCAGGCCTTGCGCACAATCTGGAACGACGAAGCCGGGTTCTTCTCGTTCAAAACCAGTCCGTAGTTCCAGGCGGTGGTGGGATGTATCTCCCAGGCAGGCCATTTGTCGGTGCCTCCGGCGCGGGCGTACCTCTCGCCAATCTTCAACGAGTATGTAAGCGGCCCACGGTTTACCGATACGCTGTTTTTATTTTTCGTCCACTTCGTGAACGTGATGCTCATCGGGAGAGTCAGGTCTACCCTGTCACCATTTGCCCACTTGCGGTCAATCATAACGTATGAGCGATGGTGGGCTTTCACCGATGCCGTTTTGCCGTTGATTTTCAACTCGGGATTTTCACACCAGCCGGGGACTCGCAGATAAAGCGGGAACTGAACGGGCCTGGCGGTTGCGACAATCAGTTGGATGTTCTCGTCGAATGGGTAATTTGTCTTTTCAACGATGGTGACTTTGGTGCCGTCGCCGACCTTTGCGGTGACCTGGCAGGGTGCGTAAAGGACGGCGGCGAGGCCGTTGTCCGGGGTTGCCAGCCAGAGGTGTTGGGCATAATACGGCCAGCCGTGCCCGGTGTTGTGCTGGCAGCAGCGGTGGATGTGCGGGTTGAACCACAGCATCGGGCCGCTGTTTTGAAAGCCCGGCGATTTGTTGTGCCGGTCGCACAGTATCAAATTAGGAGCGGTGAGGTAATGCAGCGCTTTCATATCAGGCGTCATCGACACGGGCAGTGAGTTGAACGTTACCTCTTCGCAACGGTCGGCCCACTCAGGGTCGCCGGTGAATGTCAGCAGCATCTCATCCGAGAGCATCATCTCGACCATTGCACAGGTTTCAGCGGCCTGTCGCGGGCCGATGTAGCCGGGTCGGGCGTTTTCGTCTGCGCCGAACATCCCGCCGGGCACCTGGCCGTACATGCCCATTACGGTTTGGTAGTTGCGTTCGGTGGCTGCCAGATGGTTCGGGTCTTTCGATTGCTGGTAGAACACAGCCGGGCCGCGGAAGCACTGGGCGATGTTCACAACGTGCCAACTGGCGACGCCGCCTGTCCAGTTGGCTGTGTTGCGGTGGATTTTTTCGCCCAGGTCCAGAAGCGACTTGTCGCCGGTACGGTTGTAGAGCCA
>DAOVNI010000117.1 GCA_030630315.1 Phycisphaerae bacterium
AGCCACTATGCTACACCCGCAATTACAATTGATTATTGATTATTCATTGTTTATAATTCGACAATTCACCGGTTATTATAAAAAATCAATGGTCAATTGTAAATAGCAAAGAGGAAATAACAATGCGTATTGCCGAAATAGCTGCAGCGGCCAAGTCGGCCTCAATCCGGCTGGCAGCGGTCAAAACTGATGTGAAAAATAAGGCGCTGGCCGAGATTGCCGCAGCCCTGAAAGCCCGCACCGGCGAAATCGTGAAGGCCAACGAAAAAGATTTGGCCGATGCCGAGAAGAATGGTCTTGCCGCACCTTTGCTAAAACGGCTGAAGTTTGATGAAAATAAGATAGCTGATGTCTGTGCCGGTATCGAAAGCTTGATTAAACTCGATGACCCTGTAGGCAAGACAATCAGTGCCACCGAGCTTGATGAGGAGCTGCGGCTTTACAAAGTCAGTTGTCCGATTGGCGTTATCGGCGTTGTTTTCGAATCCCGGCCGGACGCCCTTGTGCAAATCTCAATGCTCTGCCTGAAAAGCGGCAACGCCGTCCTGCTAAAAGGAGGAAGCGAAGCACAGCACACCAACAGGATTCTGGCGGAGATTATCACTCAAGCCGGCCAAACGGCTGGACTGCCCGAAGGATGGATTCAGCTATTGCAAACGCGCCAAGACGTCGCAGAAATGTTAGCGCTGGATGAATATATTGATTTGATTATCCCCCGCGGCTCGAACGATTTTGTTCGCTATATTATGGACAATACCAATATAGTCGTTCTCGGCCACGCCGAGGGGATATGCCACGTCTATATTGACGGCGACGCTGACCCGGATATGGCTGTAAATATTGCGGTTGACTCGAAGTGTCAGTATGTTGCGGTTTGCAATGCAGCCGAAACTATGCTGGTCGATGAAAAAATCGCCGAGGCGTTTTTGCCGAAGGTCAAAACCATCCTGGAGCAAAAAGGCGTGGAGCTGCGCGGCTGTGAAAAAACAAAATCGATAATCGATGTGAAACCAGCAGCCGAGGAGGATTGGTCAGCCGAGTATCTGGATTATATTCTTTCGATAAAAGTTGTGGCCGGGCTGGATGAGGCAATCGAGCATATAAACCGTTACGGCTCCGGGCATACGGACACTATCGTTACCTCTGATAAGGACAAGGCGGACAGGTTTATGGAACTGGTGGATTCTGCGAATGTGTTCTGGAACTGCAGCACGCGGTTTAGCGATGGGTTTCGGTACGGCCTGGGGGCTGAAGTGGGGATAAGCACGAATAAGATTCACGCCCGCGGGCCGGTAGGTCTGGAAGGGCTCGTGATTTACAAATGGAAGTTGTTAGGCACCGGCCAGATTGTGGCTGACTATTCCGGCAGCGGCGGAAAGAAATTTACACATAAAAAGCTGGATGCGTGAATGAGTAAATGCGTGAATGCGTGCCACGAGGGACCCCCTTAGAGTATAAGGCACTCTAAACAAGGGGGCAAGCGACGAGCGACGAAATTGCTTGACGGGAATTGGGGGTTTGGGTATAGCAGCATTGTAATTACCGAGGAGGTTGCAAAATCAACTAATCCGATTACGTTCAACACGGCTGAGAACTGTCTGAACTTTCAGCGAGCCCTCTTAGAAAAACTAATGACCTGGGCGATTCTAATCATTTGTGTTGGCCTGCCGAGAGAACACCTTTCCATCCTTGTCATTGGCAATTAGGCTGAATTGAGGCCCCACAGGACATCTATATTTGCGGGTTCCTCCGTAGGCGTCTGTGATCTCAGGTTTCGCATCGTGGAAGAAGAGCTGAGCAATCCGCACTCCTGGGTACAGTTCGATAGGTATGGTACCGAGGTTGGATAGTTCAAGGGTGAGTACGCCCTTGAAGCCCGGTTCCACAGATGTGGCCGTTGCGATTTGCAAGCCGAGGCGCGCCCAAGAAGAGCGGCCTTCGACTTGGCACTCGACGTCAGACGGTAGGCATATGTACTCAAAGGTACAACCTAACGCTAATATGCCGGGATGAAGAACAAATTCTTTTCCGAATTTCACGATTTGCCTTTCCTGCATAACCTTGAGCTTCGCGTGGGCGCTGTTGAATGGTTGGAAGACGCCGAAAGTGTGCATCCTGAATACTATAAACTGATTGCTTAAGCGAACGTCAATGGATGCCTCACCAAGCTGCTTCTTTGAGAGAATAGGAGTGACAACCAACCTATGTGGTAATTCACTCGAAAATCGTTCCAGAATCCTATCGCGAGTTAATGTGCTCACTATTCCTCCAAATTCTTCAACTGTTCACCATAGGTACTGTGAACAAAAGCGACTTCAGTCGCTTTTAGGACAAGACGGCACAACTTTTCGAAATTGTCGGTCGAGACCCAATCTGGGTCTTGGCGAATTTTTGCAATTTTGAATACCCAAGCGGCGTTCAATATATTCTCAAGAGACGCTGGGGAGTTGTCAGGCCATGTGCCGATTTCATTTGGTGGTGTATCTTGTTCCAACCTGCGAACGAGATTCTCGATCACTCGTACCCGCTTAAATAACCGGTAGCACTCAGCCGACTCCCGAGGAAGGGCTTGTAATGCCTGGGCGCGAATCGCTTCCCACTTGTCCTCAATGAGTCTGTATGCTTCACGCGTTCTAATGTCAGAGTTTAACGCCTCCTTGTCTGCTGTATTTTGTGCAAGAAGCTTGGTTTCCTTGAGCCAATTCCAGAACGGTTCAATAACTGGCCCTGGATACTTAGTTTCCACATCGCCAAGTTGCACCGTCTGCTCTTGTAGATCATCCCCACACATCTCAGCCATCAATCGTATGCGATATCGCCAGGGGGGATACATATCGCACTTAAGAGGGCTTTCATCTATCGGAAGCGGTGCGCTGAATTCACATGCTGCGGCCAAGGCGGCCGGTCCTAATAGGTGTATTCCAATAGCGTCACAAATTAGCTCCGTGAGACCATCTTTAGCAACTTGCATAGCATCATTTACTTGGTCTGCCGCCATCTCTTGGACGACAAATTTTGCAAAAAGAGGGTCCACTGGTGGAGGATTCCGCTGAATCTCCTGCTGAATCTCTCGCTCAATTCTGTTCTTTATCTGCGTTTCCTCAGAACTCCACATCTGGGCAAAATTATTATCAATCCATTGTTTCGCAAAAATATGTCCGATTTCATGGCCCCAATTAGCATGCAACAGGCAGTTCAGGCGTTCTATTCTTGGAAAACTAAGACAGTAGATCTTTTGGTCGCCAAGTCCGCACAATGATGATTTCCAAGTCGCGGTCGGGATCCAATCTAAAGGCTCAATCTTAGTGCGGATTACCTCGACGAACTCGCCAATCAAACTATAATTATAAGCCCATTGTGGGCGTATTATAAATTCGTTGGAGGCTCCTGTTTGTCGTTCGAGAAACTCCTCTGTGTACTGAATCATGCTCCATGGTGTGTTTGCAACACGAGAGCGATCAACAAACCTCAAATGCTCCGCGATTGAGCAAAGCAATAAGTTGACATGCATCAGTTGATCCGGAGGTGTAGTCGGGAGATGGTCAACAAGTACGTGCGCAGTATGCTTAATCAATCTTGCTAAGCTGACTGGCGTATCGGTGGGAAAATCTCCTGCATACTCAAATTTCTCGGCTAACCTTTCTATGGTCTCGCCTTTGACTCGAAGCTGGTAGCGTAAGATACTCTCACGCCAGTTGTCCTCTGACCACGGTGGCGCGTCAATCGAAGGCATTAGAACGATTCTCCGACAGAAAGTAGGGTGCGCCGTCTCGGTAACATATTGTTACTCAGTTCGACCATTATGTTTAGCGAAAGAATGTGAAGTAACTCGCCGACAAGTTCCAGCCGCTCACTAGGTATGTCCGTCGTTTGTGTTCCACCAGACATTAGGAGTTGATAAACCGCCTTAAGAAATTGATGGACTTTCTCTTCTGAGTCTATTCCGACCTGCTGGAGCTTGGGGCCAATTTTAAACAGGGAGGCATAAAATTTAGGCCGCGCGTTGCTTGCCGAAACGGTCAAGCCGCCCTCCTCGCCACTTTCGGCTTGGATTTCAGAAGTCCAGTCAACGTGAGCCAAGAAATTACCTGCCCATTTAAATGCATTCTTTTCTTGTGGACTCAATTTGGTCCCTTTGGCAAACCTATTTACGCAACTTGAAGCGGTCTGCAACCTTGTACTCACCTCGAACAGTTTTGCGGATTGCAGTAAATCTGGCATAATTAGACTCCTTTCTCTATATCTGTCAATATGCTAACAACTAAGAGATTCTATTTTTCTCCATCGGAGAAGTCGGGCTATGACTTGAAAAACGCTTCTGAACTTATTATTATATCCCAAGCAGTATGATGTATTTCATACTGTTGGAATTAAAGTTGCTTCGGAATGAAAATAGACATTCCGGCCACGGCTTGTTCTATTTAAGCACCTATAATCCCACCTTGTCAATGGAAAAATTAAAAGATTTTTCATATTTTTTACAGCGGTTAGACCCTCTGACTGGCGAAAAAGGCGGAAACAACCACCTATCTTGGCTCGTATGCATGAAAAAACTTATCGCTCTGTCTCCTCTGTGCCCAGTTCTGGAAAATTCAGTGCTGCGAACTCGGCGTGATATTTCTTCGCGGCCTCATCGTAAGCCTTTGCGGCTTGTATTTCGTTTTTGAAGAGGCCGAGGTATAGCTGTTTATTGTCTTTTTTGATGTAGGCGGCGAATTTTTTGCGGGTTTTGTTCCAGGATACGCCTTTGTATTTTGACGAAGCGCCTCTGGCGGAGCGGGAGTTGGCATTGTTCTGCCTGATGGTGCAGTTGCGAAGATTGGCCTTTCTGTTATCCAAGCCATCGTGATTGACGTGGTCACAGACAAGATGCGCGGGAGTGTTCATAATCAGGCGATGCATAAAGATTCTTTTTGATTTGCCAGCGACGGTGATGGTCCGGACGGCGTAGATTGCGTTTTTGTTGACTTTGCGGTGCCAGCGAAATTGTGAGAGCCAGGGGTAGTCATCGGGGTCAACTTTTGTGAATCGGCCCTGAGTGAGAGGTATTTTGCAGTAATCGCCGAGGTGGTCGGTGTGGATGGGGAGGTTGTTTTTCGGGGCCGGGTCGGTATCGATGTGATTTTCAAGAGCGAGGCGGAAGCGGCCGCAGATATCGCCATCTTTGACGATGGGCCAGCGGGCCTCGCCGGTATCGAGGTCAACGACAGGGGGATTTTTTACGCAATATAGCCCATCAGCGATAGGCCGGGAAAAGTAGCAGTGGCGGCAACCTGATTTTCGCTGAGTCTGTGGCATCTCGAATCCCCGTTACGATGGCCCGGAGGCGAAACACGCCCTCCGAGATGAATAGTGAATTCCGTCAAAAGGCGCCGGATCTTCGATATTGGTTAATTGTTCATAGTTCGTTGTGTAGTGAATCTCAAATTTCAAATCTCAAATTTCAAATTTCAAATTGGCCGTCTTTTGGCCGAGGCCGAAAAAGACGGGCCTCTATAAAAGGGCGAACCTGCACGTTTGAGTCGAAAATCGGGGTGATTTTGACAGGATTGACAGGATTAAGTCGTTGTCAATAAAGCAGTAAAAAAAATTTTGGAATTTTCGATTTTTGCCGGTGAGTACCTGCACTTTTGATTGATTTTGGGCGGGTTACGAGTTGCGGGTTGCGGGTTGCGGGTTGCGAGTTGAGAGTTGCGGGTTGCGAGTTGCGGGTTGCGGGTTGCGAGTTGCGGGTTGCGGGTTGCGGGTTACGGGTTGCGAGTTGCGGGTTACGGGTTACGAGTTGCGAGTTGCGGGTTGCGGGTTA
>DAOVNI010000229.1 GCA_030630315.1 Phycisphaerae bacterium
GGATTATGAAGAAAAATACGGATAAGGGCTATGAAAAAACAAAGCCAAAACAAAGCCAATTTCCAAAAAGCCCAAAATGAACGTAAACTTATATGTTATAGAGGATTACAGAGAAAAAGATGATTTCGCAGTCCAAAAAAACAAACCCAATACAAACCCAATTAAACCCAATCAAAGCCAAAACAAACCCAATATGAACCCAAAAGATTTGAGCGCACAAAAAAAAGACCTGGATTTATCTCCAGGTCCTAATAGCGGGGGCAGGATTCGAACCTGCGACCTCCGGGTTATGGGCCCGACGAGCTACCAGACTGCTCTACCCCGCGGTCATTTTTCGCATTTCGTATTTCGTGAAGCGTATCTCGTAGTAAAATAAAAAATAAAATAACACAAAACTCATTTCTTATCAAGCGCGTTAAGGCCTGAAATTATAAATTTTCGCGAATCTTTGCGGCGATTGCCTCGATTTTTCCGGCCTGATATTTATAAGCCGGCCAGCGGTCAAAGACGCCATCGCCGGCATTGCGAGGGATTATATGAAAATGTAAATGCTCAACAAGCTGGCCGGCCGCCCTGCCGTTGTTGCACAATACATTATAACCGTCAGAATTCATCGCAGCCGATACAGCTTTAGCGATTTTGCCCAGACACAAACCGACCTGACCTAAAAGTTCGCCGGGACAATCGTGTAACCTTTCAAAGTGCTGTTTGGGAATTACCAAGGTATGGCCATCACTTATAGGGCCAATGTCCAAAAAAGCAAGAACGACTTCGTCTTCGTAAATCTTTGTAACGGGAATCTGTCCAGCTACCATCTTACAAAAGACACAATCATCCACACTCATTTTAGGGTTATCCTCCAAAGGATAGATTACTGCTGCCGGTCGGCTTGCTCTTCCTGGCTGCTGTCTTCGGTAATCTCTTCGGCTTCGTCAATCTCTTTGGCCTTTTTGCGAGAGCGCTTTTTTGCAGCGGCTCTGGTTTCTTTCTTTGAGCTCTCGTCCTTGCCTATGAGCTGCAGCAAGACGAGCTGGCCGTTATCACCCACCCTCCTTAATGACAGACGTATAATTCTCGTATAACCGCCGGGTCTATCAAGGTATCGTGGGCCAAGCTCGCTAAACAATTTTCCTATTATCGTGCCTTTCCTGACAGCTTTGCCGTCTTCATAACTGTAGATGACCCGATTGCCAAGCAGGGCGATGGCCCTTCGTCTGGCTGACAACGTGCCTTTCTTAGCCAGTGTAATCAACTTTTCGGCAAAGGCCTTTACCTCTTTGGCCTTTTCGATTGTCGTTGAAACCGTCTCGTGCTGGAATAGCTGCGCGACCAAATTTCTTCGCATAGCCAGACGATGTTCACGTGTTCGACTTAACCGGCGTCCTGCTACTCTATGACGCATACGTTCAAATACTCCTTCTTTTATAGCTCATCAGATGGTTATTTCCTGTTTGCGCAGGAATGACAATACCATACGCTATTCGCCGTCTATATCCGTCATTCCTAAAGACAAACCTATATCGGCGAGTTTTCTTTTGATTTCCCGCAGAGAAGTTTTACCGAAGCTGCGAATTTTTAGCAAGTCGGCGTCTGTCATTTTCACTAACTGGCCGACCGTTTCCATTTTCACTGATTCGAGACAGTTACTCGCTCTTACCGACAGCTCCAGCTCCTGAATGGGGATTTTTAGTTTTTCGACCAATTCCTCATCAACTGTTTCTACTTCGGGCACTTTTTTGGCAATCTGAGCGACAACGGTTTCTTCTCCAACCTCGAAATATTGTACGAACGGATTGATGTGCTTTCGCAATATCTTGGCGGCCTCTACCAGCGCCATTTCAGGCGTGATTGTTCCGTTGGTCCAAATCTCGAGAATCAGCCTGTCATAATTGGTCCGCTGTCCTACTCGAGTGTCTTCGGTTGTGTAGCGAACTCTCGTAACCGGCGAATATACGGCATCGAGCAGTACCCTTCCGATTTCCTGGTCGAATCTGTCTGCAGCAGCGATTCGTTCGGAAGCCGGCAGATAACCACGTCCGTTCTCAACCACCATTTCCATTTCAAAATTTACATTTTCAGTCAAAGTGGCCAACACCATATCTTTGTTTATCACTTCTATAGCCGGGTCTGCAACTATATCGGCTGCAGTTATAACCCTGGCCTTTTTTGCCGAAACCTTCATTGTCTTGGGGCCGTGGTCGTGGAGCCGAATGACAAGATTCTTGACATTCAAAATGATATCGGTGGTATCCTCCATCACCCCCTTTATCGAGGAAAATTCATGGTCGACGTTTGCTATTTTGATGGATGTTACGGCACTGCCTTCCAAAGAGGAAAGCAATACACGTCTGAGGCTATTACCGATAGTAGTGCCGAAACCGCGCTCGAAGGGCTCGATAAAGAACCGACTATATTTATCGCTCGATACCGTCGTGTCTTGTTCAACACGCGTCGGCAACTCCAAACCACGCCATGTAACTCGCATATAGGCCTCCCAAATAAGTAAAAACTTAAAGCTAAAATCGAAAAAACATAATTAAAAATTCGAAACCTTTAAATTTTACGCTGTGGTTTTACATTTTTCGTTTTATGTTTTTAGTCTTCTACTATCTCGAACAGAACTCTACAACCAACTGCTCCTCAACAGGAATCTGAACATCACCTCGGGTCGGCAAAGCAACAATGGCGGCTTCGGGTTTTTCACGGTCCAATTGCAACCAGCTTTGTGTGGTAAAATTCGGGTTACTTTCCAACTGCTGCTTTACTTCTTTGACACTTTTTTGTGAACCTTTGACTGTTATCCTGTCACCGATTTTTGTAGTATAATCGCCGATATCAACCTTGCGTCCGTTTACATAAATATGGCCGTGAATAATCAGTTGTCTTGCGGCCTTGCGCGACGGTGCAAAATTCAACTTATATACCACATTATCCAAACGTCTTTCCAACAATTGCAGGAGGGTCTCGCCGGTATTGCCTCTTATCTTCTCGGCTTTGTGAAAACACCTCATAAACTGTCGCTCAAGCAGTCCATAGTATCTCTTGACTTTTTGCTTTTCGCGCAGCCGAACAGCGTATTCACTTGCTCTTCCTCTGCGCCAACCGTGCATACCGGGCGCCAAATTACGCTGTTTTTTCTCGATTGGACACTTAGCCGTCTCACATCTACCGCCCTTGAGCATCAGCTTCATTCCTTCACGACGGCAATATTTACAAGATGAACCCAGATAACGTCCCATGCTTTTTTATTTATCTCCAAACCAGTTTCGGCAAAACCTGCACCATTTTGTGCTCTTGTGGTTTTACACTCGCCTCCGCTTGGGCGGTCTACAACCATTATGCGGCAGCGGTGTAACATCTTCTATCGAGGCGATACGCAATCCGGCCTGCTGCAGGGCGGAGATGGCAGATTCGCGCCCTGAGCCGGGACCTTTAACCCTGATTTCGATCTCGCGCACGCCATTACGCATGGCGGTATTGGCGCACCGTTGTGCAGCCTGTTGAGCGGCAAAAGGTGTACTTTTGCGCGAGCCTTTGAAGCCGACACAACCTGCTGAGCTCGAGCAA
>DAOVNI010000123.1 GCA_030630315.1 Phycisphaerae bacterium
GTTTTTTGGACCCCAGATAACGACGTTCTGGGGTCTCCGCTGCGCTACGAGGGTCTCCGCTGCGCTTAGGTTTTTTGGACCCCAGATAACGACGTTCTGGGGTCTCCGCTGCGCTACGAGGGGCTAAATCAACGGCGTAAACATAACCCGCAGAGCGGGCGTGCGGGGTAAAGATTTTTTACCACTTAAGATGGCAGCTATAGTGTCGGTAGAACAGGCCGATTGAACGCATAGCAATTATGGCGATTACCTGTAGGGCGAGATTTAAGATTAATTTGCCGGTTGTTGATAAGAAAGTTTCTTTTGCTAAGCCGGCGAATTGTTTTGTTTGCATTTCAAGAACGAGAACGCCGAAAGTAATGAGCAAAGCGGCCACTACGAGATATGGTTTGAACGCTCTGAATACGGGAATGAGGAGGTAATCGGGCCTTAACAGAGTGAGGTCTTTGCCTACCGCTACATTTAACATCGCTGCGGGAAAGACAAAAAGCCCGCCAAGCATCAACGCCCACAGAAGCACAGGGGAGCTGATGCCCATTTTCTTAGTTATCAGAAGAGCAATAATGCAGGGCAGTCCCAGCACAAGCAGCACAATAAAGAGTGTGTATATCGTTTTGAGGATATTCCAGATGAATCGGTAAAAGCCGCCCAAGTGAACTTCTGGTAACTGTTCCGTGTCAAATGCCGTCGAGTAGATGAACTGCATATAGTACCAGAACAAACATGCCCATGCCGTTATGGTCATTACGCTTCCAAAAGGAACAGGAAACTGTAAAGTAATTGCCTCGCCGGAGATAACGACAGTGTAGTTCATATGTCTAACGAAAAACTTAAAGCAGACCAGCAACGCTACGAAAATCAAACCCGTCACATTCGTTCGAGTCAGGAATATTTTCCAACTGTCGAGAAATACGGCGTGGTAAAAGCCGGGGAGGGGCTCGGCCTTTTCGATTTGCGGTTTGATTTTTTTGGGGGTTTTGCCGTCTCTGGAGGGGATTATAAGGATTTGTCCACAGGTTGAGCACCGGGCGCGTTTTCCACGGTATTTGTCGGCAAAGGCGACCAGTGCATCGCAGTTTGGGCAGTTGAACTGGATTGTCATATTCTCGTATTGCGTATATCGTATATCGTATTGCGTATAAATTCGAAATTCGAAACAAATTCGAAATTCGAATATGGATACATACGCTTCTAACAGGCGTATCAAATGTTCAAAACCAGATTCTTCGCTTCGCTACCCTTCGCTCAGAATGACAAGCGAACCCTCTTAAACCTGCTTCATAGCGTCTATGAAGGAGTTGAGATTGTTGGCCCATTTTTTAGCTTCGAGCAGGTCGAGCTTGTCGGCTTTTACGAGCCTTGCGAGGTGACTTTCCATCGTTATCATTTTTTCATTGGGCCTGTTTTGGGTTTTTGTTTGCAGCTGGGAATAAATTTGCTCTATTTTTCCGGTCCGTATGAGATTTGCACAGGCGTAGTTATTGTTGAGTATTTCTATTGCCGCTATCCTGCCTGTTCCGTCTTTTTTCGGCACAAGCTTCTGTGCGATGATGTAGGCGAGTCCGAGGGAGAGCTGATTCTGCACTTCGTGCTGCCTGCCGGACGGGAAATAGTCGAGGATGCGTGTTATCGTGCCGGTGGCATCCCTTGTGTGGAGGGTGGAGAAGACCAGATGGCCTGTCTCGGCGGCCATAAGTGTCATAGCTATCGTCTCGGGGTCGCGCATTTCGCCGACAAATACTACGTCGGGGTCCTCGCGGAGCAGTGCCCTTAATCCTTCGATAAAGGAGCCGACGTCTCTTCCGACTTCCCGCTGTGAAATAAGAGAGTGTTTCTGCTGGAAGATGTACTCTATGGGGTCTTCGAGTGTTATAATTCTGCAGGCGGTTTTCTCGCTGATACGGTCGATTAGGGAGGCAATGGTTGTGGATTTTCCTGCGCCGGTGATGCCGGTTAGAAGTACAAGGCCCTGTTTGCGTTCGACGATGTCCTCCCAGACGTTGTTGGGAAAGCCGATTTGCTCAATTTTTGGGATATCCAGGGATAATGCGCGGATGGCGGCGCAGATGCCGTCGTTTTCCTTAAAGACGTTTATTCGAAACTGCAGTGAGCCAAGTCTGTAAGAGCAGTCCACGCTGTAAGCGCCCTGGAATTTGCTTAAGTTTTTGTCGCTTAAGAGGGGGTAGATAAGCTGCTTTGCTGTCTCCTGGGTTACTGTGAGGCCTTTGAGTTTTACGAGGTCGCCGTCGATGCGATAAGCAGGGGGTGCGCCGACTTTGATATGCAAATCGGAGACTCGCATTACCCCTTTCTCCTCGAAATAGGCCAACATATCAAGGATGCTTAATTTTCCAAGATTTTCGGTTGAATAAACTTTTGCTGAAGCGGGGTATTTTTCAGTCATATTTGCCTCCACTGGAATCAGGATGAAAATGTGATTTAGCTGTTCAATACCAGACTTTTCTATAATAGTATAGCAGCACAGCCGTTGGAAAGCAAAGACCAAATGTCGTATCTGGCGTCTTGGGAGCTATGTCCTTTAGGGAGCGGAAAATGAGTAAATGTGATTTTTGCTGGCTTTCCTGAGACAGGCGGCTATAATTTGTGGCAAATGCCCCCGCTGCTTCGTTTTTGCGAAGCAAAACGGCGGGGGCTGGATTTTGCAGAATAACGGAATGTAGGTATGTGTAAAAAGCTGTTTGTTCTGGTTATTTTAATTTTGCTGTCGGCATTGCCGACGAAATCGGGGTTGGCTATTGAGGGTGAGGTTGCCGGTGAGGAGGTGGTTGCGGGTTGCGGGTTGCGGGTTGCGAGTTGCGGGTTGCGGGTTGCGAGTTGCGGGTTGCGGCAAAGAGATGGCAAAATGGGAGCCCCTTTTGTCGGTCAGGATTTGCACTTAGCAGGCGGAGAGCTTTTGAGCTGGCAGAGCAGCACCGGTGAGCCCCGCCCTTCGGAAGGGCTGGGCGAGCATATTCTTGTTTTGCGGGGCGGATTTTCGATGTCGGTCGGGGCCAACCAATTTTCCAGCGATAGTGCGGTAGTATGGCTTAAAGCAGAGCGGACCGAATTTCGCGGTCGCGTTCGTATCGATGTAAATGCTCGGGTGTACCTGGAGGGCAATGTATCGCTTAAAAAAACCAAAGGCGCCAAGACCACCGGTTTGAGTGAGACGGTGGTTGAAAAGGGCGAGTCGATGGTTGTTCGGTTCGGTGTGAGCGGAGAGGTTTTTGTAACGGCGAAGAAAAGAGAATTGGGCGACCCTCGCGGATTAGAGCTTTACGGCAGGGCGCTTGCTGCAGTTGTGCCTGTTGAGCCGAAGCTGGAAGTGAGGTCTGAGGCGCGGGTGCCTGAATTGCCGGCAGAGGAGAAACCGGCGGAAAGGCCGCCTAAAGAGGTGGTTATTGTCAAGCCGGTTGAAGTAGCCCCTGAGCCGGAAGAGAAGGAGCCGCGTTTCCGGTATCCGGTGAATATATCGCCTGCGGGGGAGGCTCCACTGAAGATGGAGTCGGCCAAGGCGGTGGACGGGACGGATATTGCAACGGTGATGCAAAGGTTCTATGTGTGGCAGAAGCAGGATGAGAAGGGAGGTTTGCTGGAGCTGCAGGCCGATAGGGCGGTTATATTTTATTCAAGTAGAGGGCTTGTGGCCCCTGTGCCTTCTTCCGAAGGCAAGAACGGGGGTGGTGGTGCGGAAGAGATTTTGGCCGGGGGGGCTGTGAAAGCGATTTATATGTCCGGCGACGTTGTGATGACCGAAGGCCAGCGGACGATTCGGGCTGAAGAGATGTACTATGATTTCGAGAGGAAAAAGGGGCTTGCGATAGGCGCGGTGATGAGGAGTTTCGATGTAGAGCGAGGGATTCCCATTTATGTTCGGGCGGCGAAGCTGCAGCAGATTGCGGAGAATAAATTTGCCGCTGATAATATCACCTTGGCAAGCAGTGAATTTTACGTGCCTCAGATTTCGCTTAATGCATCGAGTGTGATTATCACTGATACGACCCCTGTAGATGAGCGATTGGGCAGGGCTTCTGATAGTAGTTATGATGCCGAGATGCGTGATGTGCGTTTGAAAGTGGGTGATACAACGATTTTCTATTGGCCTTTTCTGCGCAGTAACCTGCAAAGGCCTGATGTTCCACTCAAGAGCGCCCACATTGGTCATGATAGTACGTGGGGGACATCGGTTGAGACGCGATGGTATTTGGCGCGGCTATTGGGATTGCGTGAGGCGGAAGGGACGGACAGCACTCTTGCGCTGGATTATTATGGCAAACGCGGGGTCGGCGCCGGCGTGGAGATTGATTATGAAAGAGAGGATTATTTCGGCAGACTTTTAGGTTATATTATACGAGATAGCGGTGAGGACAGGCTGGGCAGGTACAGCAGTCGCAGACATGTTGAGCCGCCCCGTGAGCTTCGCGGGCGGTTTCGCTGGCAGCACAGGCATTTTCTGCCTTACAACTGGCAGTTTACCAGCGGGGTCAGTTACTCATCTGATGAGCATTTTATCGAGAGTTATTATCGCAACGAATTTAACGTGGGCGAGAGGCAGGAAACATATCTTCATCTAAAACGTCTGCAGGACAACTGGGCGCTGTCTTTTCTGGGCAAGGGGCGTATAAACGATTTTTCTGATGAGCTGGAAGAGCTGCCCGGCGTCGGGTTTCACGTGACGGGCCAGTCACTTTTTAATGATATGTTTACTTTGTACAGCGATACTGAAGTCAGCCGGCTGCGACAGAGGATAGGCAACGAACATACGACCGCAATCAACGAGGAGGGCTTTTCATTTATGTCGCAGAGGGTTGAGCTTGATATGCCAATCCGCACTGCAGCTTTCAAGATTGTGCCGTTTGTGGCCGGGACTTTCGGCTATGATGACCGCAGCGGCTTTGAAAGGTCACTTGTGGTTGATGATGGAAGCGTTAAGGGCAGTTTCGGTGAGGATAAGGTCTGGCTCGGCGAGACCGGTGTTCGTGTATCAAGTCAATACTGGAAGGTTTATCCTGATGTCAAATCGCGACTGTGGGATTTGAACCAATTGCGTCATATCATAAAGCCGCAATTAACGGCTGTGCTTTACGAGGAAAGTGATTCGGTTGTTAAACAGCACGATATTCTGAACGTAGGTATTTCTCAGCGGCTGCAAACCAAGAGGGGCCCTGCTGATAAACGGCGGACGGTCGACTGGATGCGGCTGGATACGGACTTTACGTGGGTGAACGACTCTGAGAGCGCTGATACCGCCGGGCCTGATAGATTTATCTGGAACAGGCCGATTGTACCGATGAGAGTACTTTCGGCGCCCGATATCTTTAACAGTGACCTTGGGAGCGGACTGCGCAGATTTGAGATGTTTGGGCCGAGGCGCAATTACTTCGGCGCCGACTATATCTGGCGTCTGAGCGATACGTCCGCCGTGTTGAGTGATATGCATTTTGATATGCAAAGCGGAGTGGTGCAGCAATTTAACGTTGGTTTTTCACACCTGCGCTGGCCTAATTTGAGTTATTATATAGGGAGCAGATATTTGCGGCGTGTCGAGGTTCTGGACGA
>DAOVNI010000076.1 GCA_030630315.1 Phycisphaerae bacterium
GGTCCTGCAAATCAACAACGCAGTCCCCACTCATATCACCCACCGGACAGCCGGCCCCCACAGAACCGACCAGAGATACGGTTAACACCAGGGTGAGCAACGAGATTTTCATAGTTCTGCGCACTTTCTTTCCTCTCACTGACGTTTTAGGCCACTGACCGTAGTTTTATATTTATGAGCCCATAAATGAGCCATATTCATTTTAACATATATAAGGCAGTAAATCAATGCCTTTTTTACTCAAACTGACCGGTTTTGGGGGTGCAGGCCAAAATCAGGACAGGCAGGCAAGCACCGTTCTCTTGATAACGCTGTGAGATTCCGACGGCCGCCGGCGGGTAAATCGAATCGCCACCGTCGAGCTGGACCGCGTAATCGCCTAATACAAGGCGGTTACATCACTCGGGGAGACAGGATTTGAACCTGCGACCTCTGCGTCCCGAACGCAGCGCTCCGGCCAAACTGAGCTACTCCCCGGTAAATCAAAAACCTGAATATAGCACATCAGCTCCACAATTGCAAGCTACAATAAATTGACAGGGTCTATATCTATAGCAACCTTTACCGCCGGGCGAACAGGTCGCCCCACCCGCAGGCTGCTAAATAATTGTTGCACGGTTGCCGCTTCCGGGGCCTGGATAATTATTTGCATCCTGTGAAAACGCTGTATTCGACTTATCACCGCCGGCATAGGCCCCCGAACAATCGCTGTTAGATTATCACGCTCGACAATATAGTCGATTCTTTCACGCATCATCTTGCAGGCAGCGTCAAGTTTATCAAAATTTCTGTCCCTCATAACGATAGCCGCCAGTCGCCAAAACGGGGGCAAATTGCAGGCCTTGCGATGCTTTAATTCCTCTTTGACAAAGCCGTCAAAGTCTCCGCTGAGAGCAAACTGTATGGCCGGCTGGTTCGGTAGAAATGTTTGAACGAAAACCGTACCCTTTTTCACGGAGCGCCCCGCCCGACCAGCGACGTGAGAAATCAATTGAAAGGTCCGCTCGTTCGCACGGAAATCCGGCAGATAAAGGCAGGTATCAGCACTAATAACACCCACTAACGTTACGTTTGGAAAATGCAGACCCTTAGCTAACATTTGCGTCCCGGCTAATATATCGATGCGACCCTCGCTAAAGTCTTTCAGAAGCCGGTAATAGTCTCTGCCTGCCATAGAATCGCTGTCAATCCTCGAGACACGGGCTTGTGGAAACTTTTTAGCCAGCTCCTCTTCGAGCCGTTGCGAGCCAAGCCCTATCATAGCCATACCTTTACCGCACAACGGACATTTTTCAGGAACAAGCGTCTGTGCCAAACAATAATGACATATCGCATAACCATAATTTATGTGTTTTCCCGTAACCGTTCGCATCCGGTCGCAGCCTGCGGTCTTTGATTTGTGAAAGGTCAGCGTTACATCGCAGTTGCGGCAGTGCAGGGTATGCTTGCACGATGGGCAGAATACAAAATTACTGTAACCGCGCCTGTTCAAAAGTAAAATCGCCTGCTCGTTTTTTGCGAGGGTTTCGTTCAGGTGCTCAGCCAACGGCTCAGAAATCAAATTGATGCCATTCTGCGTAAAACATCCCTCTCGCAAATCGACCAGTTTCATTTCGGGAAAGGCCAGATCCATCACCCTTTTTGGCAAATGCACTACGCTAAAATGCTTTTTGCTGCGGCAATTAAACAATGTCTCTAACGATGGCGTAGCGCTGCCTAAAATACAATGCGCATCGCACAATTGCGTCCGTTTTATCGCCACGTCTCTGCCGTTATAGCGCGGCGCGGTATCCTGCTTGTAGCTCGGCTCGTGCTCTTCGTCAACAACGATAAGTCCGGGCCTCGGAAGCGGGGCAAAGACCGCCGAGCGAGCGCCGATAACCACGTCAGCATCACCCGACTTTATTTTTTGCCACTGCACATTTCGCTGAGCGGCGGTCAATCCCGAATGCATCACAGCTATCTTTTCAAATCTTGAGCTGAACCGCTGAACCGTCTGAGCGGTAAGAGCGATTTCAGGAAGCAGCACGATGGCACTTTTGCCTTTTTGTAAAACCGCCTCGACAGCCCTTATATAAAGCTCAGTTTTGCCGCTATCGGTAACGCCATATAAAAGCGTAACGCCGAATCTCCCGGATTCTATCTCAGCTTCAAAGTGAGCCAACGCCTTTTGCTGGTCTTCATTTAATACGACCTTGTCGGTTCTTAGTGATATCCCTTCTGGAATAGCCGGCAAAGATTTCAAGATTGTTTTCCGGGCTATTTTAATAATCTGTTTTTCAGCTAAATTTTTTATAGGGACGTCCGTGCAGCCGACATCAGCCAGTAAACTCTGCAGCTCTATCGCATCTTTTGAGCTAAAGGCCTTTCGTCCCTGCAGGACGGTGACAATTTGCTTTTGCTTCTTACCCCTTAATTGCTTGACACTCTCTTCAATATCAGTGAAGCTGACTGAAAGATAAACATATCTTTGTGTCTTAACACCCGCACCTTTTTTCACCGCACCCGGCACCATTGCCGCTAAAACCTGGCCAAGAGGACAGACATAGTAACTGCTAATCCACCGCGCCAATGCCATTAAGCTGGGATCCAGCAACGGCTCTTTATCAATTACCTTAGTGACTATTTTCAGCTTAAATATTTTTCCCTTTTTTCTTTGTGTTTCTCTGTGCTCTCTGTGGCTGATATCCGTTTCAACACAAAATCCAACCTCAAGTTTGTTTTTCTTGCCGAACGGAACCTCTACCCTCTGCCCCACCTCAATCGGCCAGAGCTCATCCGGCACTAAGTAATCGAATTCCATATCCGCAGCCGACTCAAATGCTACTCGAATTATATGATGACAAACCACCCCGTTGTCATTCCCGCGCAAGCGGGAATCCATTTCCATTTTCGCAAACAAGCTGTTTGTTCGGTATTTACTCATTTATTAACCGAGTTGGTTCAGTTTCAAAATCTAATCTTTGAGCTTAAAGTATTCCGCAGCTATTTGGTTTACATAATCGCCGATGGCCAGCGAAGCGGTTGCGGCCGGCGACGGTGCGTTCAAAACGTGAATAGAATTTTCCCGTCTTTCTATTCTAAAATCATCAATCGGTTCGCCGTCCCGCCCAACTGCCTGAGCACGAACGCCGGCATTTCCGGGCTTTATGTCTTCGGCGCCAAGTGAAGGAATAAGCCGTTGCAATTGCCGAAGGAATAGTTTCCTGGAAAAGGCCCTTGTATATTCGCCCAGGCCATATCTCCAATGCCTGAAAAACATCTTCCACGTCCCCAAATAAGACAGCGCATCCCAGGAGTCTCTCACACTAAAATCAGTTTTGCGATAACCTTCCCTCTTGAATGAAAAAACTGCGTTTGGGCCGCATTCGACTGCCCCATCAATCTTACGGGTAAAATGAACGCCGAGAAAGGGAAAAGCCGGGTCCGGAACCGGATAAATCAAACTCTTAACCTTTTCGACGCCTTTTTTTGTCAGCTCATAATAATCCCCGCGGAAGGGAACTATTCTCACACCGGCCTCAACGCCGTCCAGTTTCGCAATTCTGTCGCACTGAAGTCCCGCACAGTTGATAATATACCTGGCGGTAAAAGTCCCTTGATTTGTAACGACCTTCGTAAAAGAATCGTGCTTTTCAAAACCTAATACTTTATGCGAAGTCAAAACTTTATTGCCCTGCGATTCCGCTTCTATCAACCGGCCCAATTTCTTTGCAACTTCAGTGAAATCGATAATCCCTGTGCAGGGCACCCGTATAGCTGCGATGCCGCGACAAAATGGCTCACTTTTCTTTATTTCGTCCGGGCCAATCTTTTCAATCCCTTCTATCTCATTTTCCAGACCGTTGCGGAAAATCTGTTCGAGGTTGGCCAGCTCTTTTTCTTCGGTTGCAACAATTATTTTCCCGCAAATCTCGTAAGGGATATTATGTTCTCTGGCAAAAGCTATAAGTTCTTCACGTCCGCTGGCGCAGGTTTTTGCCTTATTCGAGCCGGGCTTATAGTACAGCCCGGAATGAATAACGCCGGAATTATGGCCGGTCTGATGAGCCGCCAGTTGTTCCTCTTTCTCCAGTACAGCAATGCGAATATCAGGGTGCTGCAGTTGAATCTTGTAAGCCGAGGCCAGACCGATAATCCCACCGCCTATCACGACAATATCAAAATCAACGCTTTGTTTCATTAGCCCAAATCCTAAAAACCAAAGAACCGTGATTTTACGCTTACCCGCAACCCGCCGACGATTGTCCCAGTTTGAGACGGCTATGTCAAGATTTCAGAAACCCTCTCTGACACCTCTCTCGCTGTCATTCTAAGCGAAGAATCTCAAATCCCAGCCGTCTGCATTCTTTTTTTGCCTTTAAGTGCACCAAGAATAGTTTATAATCCCGCTGTATTCGTATATTGCTGAAAAAAACGAACCACCAGAAAGGACATCTGATATGAATCCCGTTAGAAATTCTAAAACGAACACTAATATGCTAAATCCGGCATTTTGCCGGATTAGAAATCCTATGGGCGCGGAACATTCTACAAAAAGGGAGATTTCTAACGGGATGAACAGGAAACGGTCCGTTATCTTGACAGTTTGTGCCCTGTTTGCTGTTCTGGCCCTTACCGGCTGCTACCAGCCCGTGGACTACCCTGTGATAGTTGACGTCCCGCCGCCCGCGGCAGTAACTGTGCCTCTTGTACATCGCTATATTGTCGGTACATCCATCGAGAACCGCCCGATTGAATACCTCGTGCTCGGCCAGGGCCGCGACGTAACCTTCATCCTGGCAGCAATACACGGCAACGAGCCGGCCGGAATACCACTTGTCCGGCGCCTGGCACAGTATCTCCAACAGTACCCACACCTGCTGCAGGGACGCAAGGTCGTGCTTCTGCCGGTAGCAAATCCGGACGGCGTGGCCCACAACAGTCGTTACAACGCCCGTGGTGTGGACCTGAACCGCAACTTCTCAACAGCCAACCGCATTAACAGCAGGCGGTTCGGACGCACCGCACTTTCCGAGCCGGAGGCCCGCGTCATTGAACAGCTCATCCGGCAATACGCTCCTGAGCGTGTTGTCAGCATTCACCAGCCGCTGGCCTGCATCGACTACGATGGTCCCGCTCTGGCTCTGGCCACTCGAATGTCCGAATATTGTAATTTGCCTCTGATAAAGCTGGGTCCAAAGCCCGGCTCGCTGGGGTCATACGCAGGAGTTACTCTAAGAATTCCTACCATAACCCTCGAACTGCCCCACACCACCGATAGGCTCAATTCGGAGCGCCTCTGGCAGCGATACGGCCCCACACTCATCGCCGCCGTCGTATATCCCGACAGGGTCAGATGAAGACACCGGTAGTTGTACGCTCGTCTCTGTCCCACACAGTTTGTTGTAACAACAAAAAATACCAAAGGCGCAAAAAGCATTTTTTTACAACATCATCATTCTCCCAGCACGCATCCTATGCTTACATCCATCTCGAAAATGATTGCTTGTGTGATAGATAATCTTTTGTGAAATTATCCAGCATCGATAAGGCCACGAATTAAATCTATAAATTCACGAACCTGTTGAAGAGATGTTGAAACATCCGATGCCTCAAAAATAGCTGTAGGGATATAATCCCCTTCCTGTCTGTCATCAAATAATTTTTGGTAAAACTTGTTCCACTTCACATCAACCCGACCGGGCTTGATATAAGTTCGGCCAAACTCGGATTTGACTGCTGAATGCCGGGCAAACTGTTTACCGTCCCGTAACAGCAGCGCTGTCACCGCATAGAAACAGGCATAATATAAACGGTTCACAGCAAAGTTCGTGTGGCCTTCGTTTAGCTCAAGCTCAGCCGAGGCCAGCGCCTCGCTGGCTTTTTCCAGCCATAGTTCAATCAGCTTTTCCTGAGCTTCACTCTCATTCATATTTCACATCCGTCTCTTTCAACTTCCCTGTGAATCAGCATATAGCGAATTAGTCCACTTGACCAGTTCTGTTCGGATACCACAACTGATGCCAGCGCAACATCATTTCGAAGATTGACAACAGATAATCGGTCGGAGATAGCTGCCCGCAACCTGGCTGTGACGGGGCAGGAAGTGAGTACAAGAAGGTCAATGTCTGAATCAGGCTCACCTGTACCACGCGCTCTGGAGCCGAACAATATCACCCGCGTAACAGACAAATCCGACTTGAGAGATCGGGAGGCTTCAAGTATCGAATTTCGCTCCTTTTCCACCAGTTTTGCGCTTTCGAGCATTTTCATCAGTCACACTTCACAAATTACTTAACTGTATTCTACCCATCCGAATGCGGCAGTTCAAGACAAAAAGCATATTTGCAAAAACCCCTGGATATCAAACCCACACACCGTTTTTATGCACAGCTCTTTTTCTTGAGTTTTGCCTTATTTGAGCGTAAAATAAACCACAGATTGACACAGATTAAATAAAAGCAAAAACATAAAACGTACAGTATAGTCTGTGAAATCCGTGGTTAAAGATGGCAAAATTCAAACTCAATAAAGACTTTAATCCCGCCGGCGACCAGCCCGAAGCCATAGACCGGCTCGTAGAAGGCCTGCGCGCAAACAGGCAATTCCAGACCCTGATGGGCGTTACCGGCAGCGGAAAAACATTCACAATGGCAAACGTCATCGCTCAATCCGGCCGACCGACACTTGTTATATCCCACAACAAGACATTAGCCGCTCAGCTATATGAGGAATTCAATGAGCTGTTTCCGGAAAACGCCGTCGAATATTTTGTCAGCTATTACGATTATTACCAGCCCGAAGCGTATATTCCCCAGCGCGATATTTACATAGAAAAGGACGCCTCGAAGAACGCTGACCTTGACCGGCTCCGTCTTTCCACCACTACCAGTCTCTCAACGAGAGACGATGTGATTATCGTCGCATCCGTCTCCTGCATTTTCGGGCTCGGCTCGCCGGAAGATTATAAAGCTTCTGTAGTAGCTGCCCGAACCGGCGAGCTTTTAGAGAGAAATGATTTGCTCGGCAGATTGGCCGATATCCAGTACACCAGAAACGACTTCGACTTCCAGAGGGGGACATTTAGAGTTCGCGGTGACGTAGTTGAGCTGTATCCCTCTTACGAATCTTTTGCGATTCGCATCGAATTTTTCGGCGATGAAATAGAAAAGATAAGCTACATAAATCCTATATCCGCAGAAACCTTAGCCGTTGAAGAACAAGTTTTCATATATCCAGCCGAGCACTACATTATGCCCGGCGACAGAATCGGCTCCGCCGTAGAAAACATAAAAACCGAATTACAGCAGCGGCTGCAGGAACTCCGCCAGCAGGGAAAACTCTTAGAGGCACAGCGACTACAGGCCCGA
>DAOVNI010000088.1 GCA_030630315.1 Phycisphaerae bacterium
GAGGAAAGGGGAAGTCAAGGGGAAAAAGGGAAAAAAGAATATCGAATCCGTCCCGTCTGAAGCCGGGCCGGACCTGGACGGCATCGAATCTGAATGTCCAATGTCGAAGTGCAGATGCGCGGGAATTACAGGTCGGTAGGTTTATTTAATTCTGTGGCCAGATCCCTCCACTGCGCGGTGCTGCGCACCGCTTCGGTCGGGATGACAGAGGGGAAGGGAAAAGTCAAATGAAATTTTAGAGAATTAGAGGATTAGAGGATTAGAGGATTAGAGGATTGGGAAGAAATATAAGCTCCATACTATCAAAACCCTATTTGTCACGAACCACTTGGGAAATCCGGGTTTCATCGCGACCTGTTCAGCAGGAGGTGCAATCTTCGTTACCTTTGTTCCAATTGTTCTTGTCAGCGACTATGTATATCCTTTAATAGTGATGGGTAGGATGAACCATGGGGGTTATGGCAATTGCTACAACCTTGTTCACCCAGTGCGTGAGCTGAGCCCTGGAACTTCGATTTATCGTAGCCGGACCCGTCCGATTTAGCCGGGAAAGATATCTTAGCAGGCGGATCACCATCGTGGCAGGTCAGACAGAACCCCGTGCGTGTGCCTGTCCACGCCCTGGTTCCGCCGGAATCCGGGTCGAGCAGACTCACGACACCGTTGCGATGTTGCCTATTATCGTGGCATAACAGGCAGTCTTTGTCCTCGATAGTGCCCGAAACGTGCCTGGAAGCCATATCAAATTCTCCGCCGGAACCAAGAATTTGTCGGCGACCATACACACCATCCCGAGGATGGCATTGGGCACACGACTCGTCCTTAACACCGAAGTTGGCGTTGCCCATTTCTCCTACGTGGCAGTTTGCGCAGTCTTGCAACTTCGCGTGGTGATAATCTGAGTCGCTGTGACAATCTATGCAGCCGTCTTGTTGGGGCAAGGTTACATTAAGGGTACATGTGCCGGAACTGATTTTTCCCGTCCAAACCGGTTGCGTGGTCCCGAGAGGGATGCCTTTCGGCAGAGCCGGTTCGATTTGAGCCAACGTATTCTCATCGACTTCGACGTTGTAAACGGCGTGGAACTGGCCGGCAATAGATGTCCCCTGGTCGGAAACGGCAACGATTTTACCTTCGATTTTAGTCTCGAAAGTCTCTCCGGGTGCGATTCTTTGGACCGGACTGCTGCGCCGTCCACGCATACGAAACCGACCGGCTGCGCGAGAGGCTTCTATCTTCAAAGTTTGTCCACGGTCATTATTGATGACAAAGCGTTTGATGGCATCGGTCGTCTGGTAGTAGAAGTTAATGGGTTCATCGGTGGTGTTTTCAAATTTCAACCGGGCGGTAACTTCTTCGCCGATGGTCAGCTTTTCCGGGTCAAAGCTGAGCCCGCAGCGAAGACCGTTGACCGGCCGGCTCCATTGTGGTACCGGCGGCGGCGGTATGCGGCCCGCGTTAGCGATAAGCTTCTTCAGGGTTTTTTCCACAGGGGGAAGCTTAAAATCAAACGGCCCCGGGCCGGCGTAAAAGGCGACCTTGCCATCAATATCGGTAACGGTAATGCGGACAGGAGCGGCTTTGTAGTCGCTATTGACCTTGCCGTCCATGCCGTCGATGACCATCGGTATGGTAAATTTATACTTAGCGACACATGCAGTTGCCAGGATAATCCGCTCATCTAAGGTTTTTGGTCTGCCAACGATGCCTGTTTCGCTGCCCTGTCTCAACATCTCGGGGTGGGCCTCGCGGACATAAACGATTAGGAACTCAATATAATCATTGTACGACGCGTACAATCTTTCAATCTCCGCTGCGCGGGACGTGAAAGGTGGTCAGGTGTAGCTGGACATGATTAAGCAGACTGGTTTTTTGCCGCGGAAAGAGGATAATCTAACCGTATCCTTTTCGCTAATTACTCCGATAGGTTTTCCTGTTTCGTCGGTTTCGAACGTCAGTCTTGGCAGCTCGAAATCGGGTGAAAATTCTCCTATATTGATCTTGGTGGTGGAGCCTCGAGTCGATCTTCTCTGCGTCATCTGTTGTTGGCCCCCTCTAATATCTATCACCAGAGCCAACAAACAGAATACGGTTGTCAGCCAAACGGGGGCGTGTCGGGCAACTCTTTTGCACGCTCGTCTCATCGTTAACTCCTTATTATAAATTCAGAATTTAATTTATTTTACCTAACTTAAGACGCTAAATCAATAAATATCATTGCAATTATTTTAAATTTCATAATATCGAGAAGAAATATGCTCCGTATCAATCCTTTGCAGGTGGGATTGTTGTTTTTGAATGTTCAAATATGCTGCCGAGGGTCAGGGCCTCGGTGCTACAGCCCGTACATTCCAGGCAGCGGACACACCGCAAGTCGTTCGGGCTTTTCTCCGGCTCAATGCCGTATTCACACAGTTTATGGCATCGCTCGCAGCTATTGCATTTATCAGCGTCAAATCGCAGAAAAAAGGCCGAGACCCGATTGAACAGTGAAAATATCGCTCCCAGCGGACACAATACCCTGCACCATGGCCTTTTAACGAAGAAGATACTCATCAAGAACAGCACAAGAATTGCCAGCTTAAGCGCATTGGGCCAGACAATTTTTTGCCCTGCAACCGCCTGGCCAACCATGTTAGGCACCGCCGCTTCCAGGGCCCCGGCGGGACAAAACCGACAGATAAAAAGCCAATGTCCTTCGCCAAAGAAATAGGGAACAGCTATCACTGTGCCAATCAGCACCACATAGCGCAAATTCCCCGTCCATCTTGGCGTATCGAACTTCGGAGTCGGGACTTTCGCGACAAGGTCCTGTAGAAAACCGAATGGGCAAGCCCAGCCGCACACAATGCTGCCCAACAAAATCCCGATTAGAACAAGCATCCCGACTGCGATGAATGGAAAGAGATGTAATGCACTGAAACCCGCGAGGACCCCTATCGGACAGGCGAAAGTGGCCAGCGGACAGGAGTAACAATGAAAGACAGGACTGCAAATGCTATGAAAACGCCACCTCAGCGGGTCCAGCCAAACCAGAAGGAAAGCTGATTGGATCCATATTCGGAAAGGTACTATCCTTGAGGTAAAGCTTTGTAACTTATTCTTTGTTGTCATGGCCACCATGACTTCCTTTTACTGCACTCAGGTAGGGCACGCGGCAGGTGGTTTGCCGCTATAGGTTCGCCTGATAACTCCTGAATCAAGGCGAACCAGACCGCCCACCGTCGTATCACGAATAATGGTTGGTTCTCGCAGTTTCATACCGGCCGGTTCAGCTACTTGCTGGTCCTCGGTTTCGTCACTTGTCGAGATTTGGTGTTATTTTGACAGGATTGATAGAGATAAGAGGTTGTCAGAAAAGGAGATAAAATTTTTTTAGATTTTTCGATTTTACCTTTTAGGGCGCTGCACTTTTGGTCGAAAAACCGCAAAAATCTTGCCTAAATTAACACAAAAAAGAATATTACCGCAGAGAACGCGGAGGCCGCAGAGAATCATTTAGACAGGATTAACAGGATTACCACGGATTTGTTCGCCACGAAAAGGCACGAATAAACACGAATAATTTTAGCCTGGGAATTTGGCGGGATTTTGGCAGGTTCTGCCTGGCCTTTAGCTTACGCCGTTTTTAGTGTGTCTTCCATTGCGTATTTATTGCCGAAGGTGCACTGTGAGCGGGCCTGAAAAAGAATATTTTTTGCTTGAAATGTGGCGAAAATCTGATATTCTATCTTTTATGTGTTTTCCGGCTGTCCGTGAGGAGGGTAGCTAAAAGCGGCACTTTTAGCACCTTTCCCCCTGAATTACCATAAGATAAGCGAGCTCTACAATGCACAAATCGCATTATGTTGCGAAAATATTAACAATTTTTTAAGGAGGTCGAAAAATGGTCAAGAAAAGAAATCTAAAAACGTCCCTCGTAATGTCATTATTTCTGCTGGCGATAGTATCAACGGCTGGGGCAGAAATCATCTACGTTGATGCGGATGCTTCGACGGGAGGTGACGGCCAGACGTGGGGGACGGCGTACAAGTATCTGCAGGACGCCCTAAACAAGCCGCCGTCAGGCGGCGACGATATATGGGTGGCTGAGGGTACGTATAAGCCGGATGTGGATGCCAGCACCAGCATTAGCGTCGAAGACCTTATTACTACCGGCTTAATTGCCCCCCATGGCATAGCTCTCGATGTTGCCGTTGCCGCCGGCAAGATGTACTGGACGGATTATGGCACTGACAAGATTCAGCGCGCTAATCTGGACGGCTCCAGCATAGAAGACCTTGTTACCGGCTTAACTTTACCGTATGGCATAGCCCTCGATGTGGCTGGCGACAAGATGTACTGGTCGGATGGTGGCACTTACAAAATCCAGCGCGCTAATATGTCGGACGGCAGCAGCGTCGAAGACCTTGTTACTACTGGCACTGGCCCCCATGGCGTAGCCCTCGATGTGGCTGCCGGCAAGATGTACTGGACGGATTTCGTGGCTTGCAAGATTCAGCGCGCTAATCTGGACGGCTCCAGCATAGAAGACCTTGTTACCGGCTTAACTTTACCGTTTGGCATAGCCCTCGATGTTGCGACCGGCAAGATGTACTTGTCGTGCATTGAGAAGATTCAGCGGGCGAATATGTCGGACGGCAGCAGCGTCGAAGACCTTGTTACTACTGGCTTAATTGAGCCCCATGGCATCGCCCTCGATGTGGCCGGCGGCAAGATGTACTGGACAGATGCTGGCACTGGCAAAATCCAGCGCGCTAATATGTCGGACGGCAGCAGCGTCGAAGACCTTATTACTGGCTTAGATTCCCTCTGGGACATATCCCTTGATGTGGCCGCTGGCAAGATGTACTGGATAGATTCTGGCACTGACAAAATCCAGCGTGCGAATATGGAACGCGGCAGCGGCGACCGGGAGGCGACGTTCCAGCTTATCAATGGCGTGGCTATATACGGCGGATTTCCGACCGGAGGTGGCTCGTGGGAGCAGCGTGACCCAAGTGCCTACGAAACCATTCTCAGCGGCGACATCGGCACGCCCGGCGACAAACTCGGATAACAGCTACCACGTGGTTACCGGCAGCTTAACCGACGCCACGGCCATTCTGGATGGCTTCACCATCACCGCTGGCTATGCCAATGGTTCTTCGTGGCCAGACAACACGGGCGGAGGGATGTTCAACGATGGCGGCAGCCCTACACTGACCAACTGCACCTTCAGCGGAAACTCGGCAGGCTACGCTGGCGGCGGGATGTGTAACGACAACGGCAGTAGCCCGATGCTAACCAACTGCACTTTCAGCGGTAACTCAGCGCACTACGATGGCGGCGGGATGCGCAACTACAACAATTGCAACCCTATGCTCACTAACTGCACTTTTAGCGGCAACACTGCTAACTTGGAAGGCGGCGGGATGCACAACTACGAAAGCGGCCCCACACTGACTAACTGCACATTCAGCGGGTGCTCGGCTGGCACCGATGGCGGCGGGATGTTGAACAGGAAGAGCAGCGCCCCGACGCTGACCAACTGCATACTGTGGGGCAATACCGCCCCAACTGGACCACAGATATACAACGATAACTCCACGTCGATTGTAACTTACAGCGATATCCAGGGCGGCTGGAGTGGCACGGGGAATATCGGTAACAACCCGCTGTTCAGGGACGCCGATGGCTCTGATGATATTGTCGGCACGGAAGATGATAACCTGCGGCTTGCGGCCGGCTCCCCATGCATTGACATTGGTGATAATATGGCCGTCCCAGCAGATATTACAACAGACCTGGGTGGAGCGCCGCGAACAGCGGGCGGGAGCGTTGATATGGGCGCATACGAGTGGGATTCGCCGGTGGCGCACTGGAAGCTGGACGAGGGCTCCGGCAGGACCGCCAGAGATTCATCGGGCAGCGGCCATGATGGTACTGCGCAGAGCGACCCCGATTGGGTGGATGGCCCGGATGGCTATGGCAGAGCGATGTACTTCGACGGCAGCGACCCGGCGGCGGCACCTGCGTGGGTCAACTGCGGGACCTGGAATCCATCGCAGACGACAGGTCAAATCACCGTCTCTTTGTGGGCCAAATGGGATGGACTCACTGATCAGTGGCAAGGCTTAGTCGGCAAAGCAGACAGTTGGGACGCTAATGATATGATGTGGCTGCTTCAAGCTAATATAGATGACGGGCGGCTTGGGTTCTTCCGTCAAGGTAGTTACCCCTATAGTGGCGATGCCTTTTTGCCGGTTGGAGAATGGTCGCATGTGGCCGCAACGTTCGACGGGTCCACGATGGTCTTCTATGTCGACGGTGCGGAGACCGGCCGGGGCGATTTCTCATTCGGGTCCGATACCGAGGCGCACGTAGTGTTTGGAGCTTGTTACCGATACGGGTCTAACGGGTTCAACGGTGCTCTTGACGACGTCCGGATTTACAACTACGCGCTGAGTGCCGATGAGGTCCGCTGGCTTTTGTGCGCCAGGCCGCCAAGAGGTGACTTGAATCGTGATTGCAGGGTTGATTTCGTGGACTTTGCAATACTTGCTTCTTCGTGGCTGGATTGCGGGCTGATGGTGCCAGAGCTTTGTGGGCAATAGGCCCGACTGCAAGTGGGCATAGCTAATCGGCTGCTTTCTTTGCTAATCAAAGGGCCGTGAGGATTAAACGAGAGTCTGTTTGTCATGAAGAAATAATGGTGGGGCAAGCCCCACCCTACGATAATAAAGTGCCTAAAGTGAACTAAAGTGCCTAAAGTTGGATGATTTTTCCCATCCACTTCATCCACTTCGCTCATTGCGTTCGCTCAGTGGCTGCCACCCTACGATTTTGGTTGTTTGTCGTGTATTTTCCGGTAAAATGGGAAAGGCAGAATTCAGAGGAC
>DAOVNI010000060.1 GCA_030630315.1 Phycisphaerae bacterium
ACGCCAAGCACCACGAGCGCGAAGCTGCGATTGTTGCCAAAGCCGGCCAGCAGCACAGCAGCCGGGACGGCCGAATGCGAGGCAATATAACAATCGCAACAAATATGGCAGGCAGAGGTACGGATATTGTACTCGGCCCCGGCGTAGCTGAAATCGGCGGCTTACATGTCCTTGGGACCGAGCGTCACGAGGCCAGAAGAATCGATAACCAGCTCCGTGGCCGGACAGGCAGGCAGGGCGACGCCGGCTCCAGCCAGTTCTTCCTCAGCTTTGACGATGACCTGATGCGAGTTTTTGCGCCGGAGTGGACCGTCAAGGCGCTTTCGTGGATAGGGTGGGAGGAAGGCCAGCCCATCGTACACAAGAGGATAAGCAAGGGTATCGAGAAGGCACAAAAGAAGGTCGAAGAGCGAAACTTCGAGGTACGCAAGAGTCTGCTTGAATATGATGAGGTAATGGACTATCAGCGAAAGATTTTCTATTCGCGGAGGCGCAAAATCCTGGCTGGAAAAGGGCTCAAAAATATTATCGAAGAGATGATAGATGCCACTATCGCAAAAAATTGTGACACCATTCTTAACGAGAGCTACCCGCGCAAGTGCATTATCGAGTGGGCCAGAACTTCTTTCGGCGTTGATTTAAAGCCCTCGGATGTTGTCGGCGTTAAGGCGGAGGAAATTGAGAGATTAATAAAGCAGCAGGCAAAAGGTAATGCGGCTAACGATATATCGCTTTCTATGGGGGAATATTTAGAAGATTACGGAGACCCGCGAAGCTGGGACATTGCCGGTTTGTGCAAGTGGGCGATGAGCGCTTTTCGTGTTAGTTTGAGCCCTGCTAAAATCAAACATCAGGAGCCGGAAGAAATTGAAGAGCAGCTGATTTCAGCCGCTGCTGAGCAAATTGATAAAAAAGATTGCTCACAACTGATGGAATTTTTGGAGCCGGATTTTGGTGCCCGCACATTTATCGAATGGGCGCGAGCGAAGTTCGATATAAAACTGGACCTGGAGCGATTGAAGAGTGCTAATTCCTCCCAAATCCGGCAGCAGCTTGGCGAAGAAACCGCAGCCAAGTACAAACAAAGGGAGATTGAGTATCCAGTTGAATTTGCGATGAATATGGTTTATGGGCCGGAGGGTCCCAACGTGTATGCGTTCGAGGCGCTGGCGGACTGGGCGAACAAGAAATATAACGCCGGGCTTTCAGTTGAGCGGATAGCAAACATCAGACCCAGGGCCTTACATAAACAACTGGTCGAATTGAGTGAGAGCTTTAACAACGGCGAGTTAGACCGAGAGCTCACTGAAAAGCAGGCTCAGTTAAATACCGCCGAATTAGTGAGGTGGGCCAACGAGAGATTCGAGGGCTCTTTGAGTGAAGAGGACCTCGCCGACGCGCCGGAACGCAAAGGGAAACTGTTTGAGGCGGCAAGAGAGTTTTTGCGGAAGGAGCTAAGCGACCTTGAAAAATATGTTTTGGTCCAGGTTTACGACAGCACCTGGAAGGACCATCTGTATTCGATGGACCATCTAAAAGACAGCATCTGGATGCGAGGCTGGGCTGAAAAAGACCCGAAGACGGAATATAAGCGTGAAGGCTATCGCATGTTCGAAGAGATGCTGGAAAACATTGAGGACCGTGTTACGGATATTATCTTCAAGGTTCGTCTGGAAGCGGGCGCCAGGGCGCAAAGTATCTGGAATGTAAGCCAAACGGCGCACGACGAGGTTGGTCAGTTCGCGATGGCTGAGCAACAGCGGGCCGCCGCCCAGGCGCCGCAGGGTGAGCGGAAAGTAAAACAGATTCGGCTGGAACATCCCAAGGTCGGGCGCAACGAGCCCTGTCCCTGCGGCAGCGGGAAAAAATACAAGAAGTGTTGCGGGAAGAACGCGTAAGAGCACAAGTGCATAAGTGCATAAGGGCATAAGAGCACAAGTCTTCTGGGGGGGGTATTCTCTTAGAGGAGTATGGTCGGCTTTGAAGGAGGTTTAGTTATGGCGGAAGAGAGAAGGATTTGCCGTCGTCGGTTTCTGAAGAGCGCGGTGACGGCGGCGGGCGCTATGACATTTCCGTACGTTGTTCGGTCGTCGGTGCTGGGGAGAGCGGGCAGTGTGGCTGCCAGCAGCCGGATTGTGATGGGTTGTATCGGGCTCGGGATTCAGGGCACGGGTAATATGCGGGCGTTCTTGAGTCAGACGGATGTGCGCGTGGTGACGGTCTGTGACGTCTCCGAAAGTCAGCGTCAGAAAGCTAAGAATATCGTTGACCGATATTACGGGGACAAGGGTTGTGCGGCTTACAATGACTTTCGGGAACTGTGCGCGCGCGAGGATATTGATGCGGTTTCCATCGCTACGCCCGACCACTGGCACGTGCTGATTGGACTGGCAGCAGCGCGAAACGGCAAGCACATGTACTACGAAAAGCCCATCGGCTGGAGCTTCCGTGCGGCGCAGGTGCTTCGAGACGCGGTCCGTCGCTACGGAGTGGTGTTTCAGTTCGGGACGCAGCAGCGGTCAGGTAGAGATTTTCGCTTTGCGTGTGAACTGGTTCGTAACGGGAGGATCGGTAAGCTTCATACCGTCCTGGTAGGTGTTCCCGGCGGTGTGGCATATCCGAATCAAGCGAGCGAGCCGATTCCGAAGGGGCTCTATTACGATATGTGGCTTGGGCCAGCGGCGTGGGCGCCTCATAGTTTCGAGCGCTGTCGGCCGTACACGTCGCGGCCGAGTAAACCCTGGACGCAGAACTACAGCACGTGGTACCACATCTCGGACTATTGTATAGGCTTCATTGGTAACTGGGGTATTCACTACGTGGATATTGCTCAATGGGGACATGGAACCGAGCAGACCGGGCCGGTTGAGATTGAAGGGGCCGGCGAATTTCCGAAAGATGGAATCGCGGATTGCGCAATGAGCTGGCAGGTCGAGAACAAATTTGAGGATGGGGTCACGATGATCCATATGGATAATTCCAGCAGTGCCAGACACCCGGAGCAGGTTCGAGGTTTTGGGCAGGGTATTCTTTTCAAAGGCACCGAGGGTTGGGTGTTTGTCAATCGCAGCAAGTTAGATGCGCATCCGAAGCCGCTGCTGCGTTTGGAATTTGGCGCGAATGCGATTCGTTTGCCTGAGAGCAGCAGTCATCATCGCAATTTTCTCGACGCAATTCGGACAGGGAAAACGACTGTGTGCCCGATCGATACTGCGGTGCGTTCCAATACAATCTGTCAACTGGACGATATTGCAATCAGATTGAATCGCAAGTTGCGATGGAATCCTGAAAAAGAAGAGTTCGTCAACGATGACGAGGCGAATCGGTTGTTGGCACGGTCGATGCGGAGCCCGTGGCATTTGTGACAAGCCCGGCTTTGGCTGGATGAGCGCACCAGATAAGAGTCTGTGTAATTGTGAAAGGAAGTGGGAAATATGAAACATATCGTTGGCGTATGTTTGGGTTTTGCTGTGTTGAGTACTTGTCTGGATGGGGTGGCAGTTGCATCCGAGAAATCCTCTGTCGCGGCACAATCAAACTCGCGGGTGGGTCATACAGGGAAGAATCAACTCCGCATCGGTTGGGCCCGTGTCGATATTACGCCGGACAAGCCTGTTGCTTTAGTCGGCCAGTTGCATAAGCGCATCTCTGAACGTGTTCGCGATCCGCTGACAGCGACAGCGCTGGCTCTTGAGACGCGAGGAGAAAATGGGCGATGCGAGCAAGCGATAATGGTATCGTGCGATGTTATCTATACCAGAAAAGCCATCCAGGAGAAGCTAAGGCAAATTGTCAAACGGAGGCTGCCTGATTTTGACGTTGAGAAGTTGTTCTTGAACGCCACGCACACGCATACTGCTCCGGGTTTTATAGATGGGGCTTTCAAGGGGCGGTACGATGTCAGCAAAGACGAAGGCGTTATGAAGGCTTCTGAGTATGCGGGGTTTTTTGTGGAGCGTGTTGCGAAGGCTGTCGTGGAGGCTTGGCAGAATCGCAAGCCCGGTGGGATGAGCTGGGGGCTGGGCCATGCGGTAATCGGGCTGAACCGTAGGGCGCACTATTTCGATGGTTCGACGGCGATGTACGGCAATACAAACCGCGAGGATTTTTCCAATATCGAGGGCTACGAAGATCATGGGGTGGAGATGCTTTTCTTCTGGGATGGGGGTGAGAAGCTGACCGGGATCATTGTCAATATAGCCTGTACGGCCCAGGAGACGGAGAACCTGAACGAAATCTCCGCTGATTTTTGGCATGATGTGAGGGTCGAGATTCGGAAAAGACTTTCGAAAGAGATTTTCATCTTTCCACAATGCGCGGCGGCGGGGGACATGTCACCGCATTTGCTTTTTCGCAGCGGTGCGGAAGAAATCATGAGGAAAAGAAGAGGCTTGTCGCGTCGGCAGGAGATAGCCCGCCGTATCGTTGACGCGGTGGAAGATGTCTTACCGTTGGCAAAGAAAGAGATCGAAAGCGGCGTAGTTTTCAAGCATACGGTGGCAAGGGTCAATATTCCCAAGGCGGAAGCTGCGGTTTTGCCTTTTTATGAGACGGACACGGTTGCGCCGATTGAGTTCCATGTGATACGTCTGGGGGATGTTGGTCTGGCGACGAACCCGTTCGAGTTTTATCTTGATTACGGTATCAGGATGAAGGCGAGAAGTCCGGCAGTTCTGACCTTTGTGGTTCAAATAGCCTGTCAGCACTGCGGGTATCTTCCCACGAGGAAAGCTGTTAAAGGAGGTGGATACAGTGCGGATAAGTATGTTGTAGGGCCTGAAGGTGGACAGGTGCTTGTGAATGAGACGGTAAGGCGACTCAAAGCCTTGTGGGATTAGAAAAAGAAAACATCGAGCAACATCCGGCCACCCGATGTTTTCCGGAGGGGAGAAAAACTTTTTTTACCTGCTTTTTTGTTATCGGCAATAGGACAAATGCGACTTTAGCCCCGTTAGAAATTTTCGCTTTTTGCCGGATATTCTTACCCTCCCTGGGATTTCTAACGTGGTTAACCGAAAAATCGCAGTTTGTTCTGTCCTCATAAGACCTTACGTTATCGGGCGGTAAAGGTTCTGTATTTTCCCCCGGATTAGAGAAGTTGTTATAAGCTGTTCTAATAAAGACTCATGGGCTCGTGGCAGCGGCTGTGTCGGCGATAAATCGTAATTCCTTTACAGCCAAGCTGATAAGCCAATTTGTAGGCCTTATCGACAGCGGCGACGGTGGCCTTTTCGCTGAAATTTATGGTCTTGCTGACCGCTGCGTCACAGTGCTCCTGAAAGGCCGCCTGCATTCTGATGTGCCATTCCGGCTTGATGTCGTATGCGCATCTGAAGATTTTCCGTATGCCGGCGGGGATTTTGCGGATTTTTTGGATACTGCCGGTTTCGGCAATCTGTTTTTCCAGCTCTTTGCTGTAAAAGCCGGCTTTTTGGGCTATTTGCTTGAAAATCGGGTTTATTTGCAGCATTTTTGAGCCGTTTAGTACTCGGCGGACGAAGACGGGCGAATAGATGGGCTCAATTCCGGAAGAACAGTTTGCAATTATGCTTATCGTGCCGGTCGGTGCTGCGCAGGTAATAGAAGCGTTGCGGACCTTCTGGTTTCTTTCGGTTCGCCAGATGCTGTCATTCCAGTTTGGAAAAGGGCCTCGCGAATTGGCAAGGTCGGTGCCGGCCTGGCGTGCTTTTTTGTTAATAAACTCCATAAGGGCCGACCCAAATTCGACGCCCTGCTGCGAATCGTAGGGTATCTTGAGCAGAAACAGGCAGTCTGCAAAGCCCATAACGCCGAGGCCGATTTTTCGATTTCCCTGAGTCAGTCGGACGGTGTCCCTGACCGGATAATTGCAGACGTCGATAATATTGTCGAGAAATCGGACGGCCAATTTAACGGTCCTGGCCAGTGCGGGCCAATCGATATCGGCTTTGCCATCGGTAAATGTTACGAATTTTGTAAGATTGATACTGCCGAGCGTGCAGGCCTCGAAGGGAAGCAAAGGCTGCTCGCCGCAGGGATTGGTTGCTTCTATTCGGCCCAGTGAGGGAGTCGGATTGTCACGATTGATTCGGTCGATAAAGACTACGCCGGGCTCCCCGCTGTTTGCAGCACACTTGATGATTGTTTCCCAGATGTCACTGACGGTGTAGAATTTGCCCGCCTGTACGGAGGTCAGCACCTGTTTGGCGGTTAGTTTATGTAAATCGTTTATTGTGTAGCTTGCAATATCAATTCGCCGGGGCAATAAATACGTCTGCTGCGTGCGGGGATTTTTGACAATGTTCAAAGACTTGCCCGCTGCGGTCAGGGTCTCCATCCAGTCATCGGTGATTTTGACGGAGATATTAAAGTTGGTGAAGGCCTTTAAGTTCTGTTTGGCGTGCAGAAATTTTAAGATGTCGGGGTGCTCGACGCTCATCATACCCATATTTGCCCCGCGGCGAAAAGCACCCTGCTGAATTGCATCGGTAGTCTCGGAAAAGACTCGCCAAAAACTTATCGGCCCAGACGTTGTTCCGCCGCTGGATGCGACGCGGTCTCCTGTCGGTCTTAATTTGTCGAAGGAGAAACCGGTACCGCCTCCGGCCTTTTGAATCAGAGCGGTTTGCTTAATCGTTTCGAATATCGCTTCTATACTGTCTTCAATCGGCAGGACAAAGCAGGCGCTGAGCATTCCGCTGGGCCGATTGGCGTTCATAAGGGTAGGGGAGTTGGGCAAGAATTTGAGCGAGGCGAGAAGGTCGTAAAATTTTCTGTACCAGCCCTTGAGTTCGCTGTGGGTGGCTCCGTATTTGGCTTCGGCCTCGGCTATCAGGGACGCCACCCTGCTGAAGAGCTGGGCCGGCGTTTCGATGCACTTGCCCTGGTGGTCTTTGATTAGGTACCTGCTTTGCAGAACGGTCAAAGCATTTTTGCTGAGCGCGGGGGCCTCTCCGGGCGGTGGTATGATATTAAACTCAGTCATTTTTTCGTATCTCGTGTATCGTATTCCGCTTATCTGTGCTTTATCCTCTTTTTTCTAAGCCATTTGAACCGAAAGACGTTACGAATTCTTTCGGTAAATCGGATTCCCAGACGCTGCGTGCTGGTCTTGAACTCGGCGCGTTGCAGGTCAGCAGTTGTGGGTTTGGGCGGCGATTTGCCGAATATCGACAATAATCCCCCCGCGAAAAATCCGAGAGCTGAACCTATTTTAGTGCGAACAGACATTTCGTCGTTCGTGGTTCGTGTATCGTGGTTCGTATCTCGATTCACTATTCACGATTCCCTATCGTTAAATTATCTTTGTACTGCCAATTTTAAGTGGGCTAATAACTCTTCGGCGGTGCGGCTTATCAATTCGGATTTGGCGAATAATTGATGCCTTTTTAGAATCTCCGGCTTGTAATCGTAATATCTCTGCACCGCCTCGATGCCGGCTTCTGCGGCGCCGCTGGTTTTATATTCGCCGTCTAAAAGCCAAGAGCTTAGCTCATCATCGTACTCGGCGGGATAAATAAGTGCTACGACAAATTTGTCGTTGCCGTATTTAGCCAGATGCACCTTGGCCCGGCAGGGCGGCGAAGACCTGACGGCTAAATTAACGAGTGTTTTGAAATCCCGCCCGGCGGTTTCGAGCTCGCTCGAATAGAAGAACATCCCGGCCTCAAGCTGGAAAATTTCCGGCCGGACGCCTTTTAGTTTGAGTTTGCCGTCGGGGTAGGCCTTGTGTATCTTGTAGACCTTGCCATCCTTGTATTTCTCGCTTTCCAGAAGCTCAGCCACTTCTTGGGCGGTAAAGCCGACGCCGGCGTGGTCGCCGAAGTCGAAGATGTACAGGCCGACATATTTTTCGGGTTTTTCAAGTTCCGGCAGTTTCATAGTTGCTATATTATAACCACGGATTTCTAATTGGCAGTTTTTATTTTTGCGAATTTTCG
>DAOVNI010000132.1 GCA_030630315.1 Phycisphaerae bacterium
CTGTTTGGGAGCCGTCCTCCGCCTTTTCAACATCGTAGCTCTTCCAGTGCAAGTCATTCAAAAGCAACTGCAGTTTATGCTCAACAAATATGAACTCCTTGTTTGCCATCGACAGAATCTCACCGCCATCGGGCCGACTCACGGGCGAAAGGATTACCAACGGCTGCGGGTCTTTATAATCACGGTCATCGAATCCGTTATCGTTTCCGTTGCTGAAGGTGGCTTTTCTGATAGCCGCACCTTTAGAGCTTAACTCCAACTGAAACTTGAAGCCGATATCGGGGTCTTCCGTTTTTGGGTCGGCTGCACCGAGCGTAACGGTTTTAGCGGAACCGCCATAGGCTTCGAAAGTGGCAAAATCAGCCGCTTCCAGGCGTTCATTTTCCCCGGCAGGCGCTCCTGCGGTCTCGTCCCTTTCATCAGCCATTGTCTTTTGCAGCAGGATACAGGATTGTCCGGCGGTCCCTTTGTCATTCCCGCGCAAGCGGGAATCCAAACCGGACTCGGCGACAAGCCAGCCGCAAAAAACGACAAAGCCAACTACAACCAAAGTTAAAATAACTCTCATAATCTCGTATCTCGTTTTGCGTTTAGTTTCCGTTTTTCAATAATCAATAGTAAATAGTAAATAATCAATTCTTCTCATCTTCCGTCCCGCAGTCTTTCTGCGTGGAAGCTGTCCAATTGTTCGACCGCCATTATCTTTCCGATGGTGGTTTCAAAATCGTATTCCACCCGGACGAAGTGCACCTCGTTTTCATTCACATATACATAGCTTGCCCGCCTGTCTTTGTCCCTCGGCTGGCCGACAGAGCCGATATTGATAATTGCCTTCTCGTCATCGACAATCGGATAAACATTGTTCAGCTCATCGGGCAGATAGAAGTCCGGCTCATCAAGAAATACGCCGGGCATATGCGTATGGCCCACAAAGCAGATATGCTCAACGCGCTCGAACAGAAGCCTGACCTTTAGCGGATTGATGTAAACATCATCAGGAAAGATATATTCATTAACCGGCCTTCTGGGCGAAGCGTGAACAAAATCTATTATCGCTGCGTTTGCTCCCAGTTTTGTTTCGAGTCTCTGTCGCATCGGAAGCTCACCAAGAAAGCCCCATCGCCTGTCCCTGACCTCTTTTTCTTCTTGTGTTTCCAGAACTTCGCGGGTCCAGAAGCTTGCCTGCTCCGCCGCGTAGTTGAAATTTGTCGGCTCATAAAAGGCGGCGTAATCGTGATTGCCCAGGACGCACCATTTCGTCTTCTCTATAATCAGGTCAAGACATTCCCCGGGGTCCGGCCCGTAGCCGATCACGTCGCCCAGACAATAAATCGCCTTTATGCCCCGCTTTTCGATATCAGCCAGAACCGCAGTCAGGGCCTCCAAATTCGAATGTATATCACTTATAACCGCAAACATACGCCATTTTCAGTTGACTATTGACTATTTGCTATTTATTATTCTCAATTATCGATAGTCAGTAGTCAATAGTCAATAGTCAATTAGATATGAGACGCGAAAAATGGTAGATATGACTCTTCTTGAAACTCGCGGGCTGGTAAAGAGGTATTCCGGCCGGGCTGTGGTCAACCAGGCATCCATTACGATCGGTCGGCACACTATTGTCGGGCTCCTGGGACGAAACGGTGCCGGCAAAACTACCTCATTTAGAATGATTATGGGTATGATTACACCCGACAGCGGTGAGGTGATTTTTGAAGGACGCGATATTACGAAGCTGCCGATGTACAAACGGGCACGCCTCGGTATTGGCTATCTTTCACAGGAGCCGAGCATCTTTCAGCGCCTCAGCGTCAGGGACAACCTCTATGCAATCCTGGAAACGATGTCTATCACGAAGGCCGAACGCAACCGCAAGGCCGATATGCTCATTGAGAGTTTCGCACTGGGCGAGGTCGCCGACAGCCAGGGCAGGTTCCTGTCCGGCGGTGAGCGAAGAAAACTTGAAATCGCCCGTGCTATGGTAACGGACCCCTCGTTGATTCTTCTGGACGAGCCGTTTAGCGGCGTTGACCCTATTGCCGTCGAAGACCTGCAGCGCGAAATCCGCCGGCTTGTTGCTTCCGGCGTCAGTATCCTCATTACCGACCATAATGTCGAGAGGACGCTCGAGGTGGTCGATAGGGCGTATATAATCGACCACGGCAAGGTGATAGGGGCCGGCGAGCCGGCAGAAATCGTCCGCAACGAGACCGTCAGAAAACACTACCTCGGCAATATATTCACCGGCGACGAATTCGACGATAAATAAGCGTGAAGTGAAGTACGAGATACAATAAATGATTGACGTTGAAAAATGTCGGATAATGCATTACCCGGCTGAGGTTTTGGCCAGGGCGGCTTCGCCGGTTGAGAAAATTGACGACAATATCCGCCGGCTCGTAGGGAAGATGACCGAACTTATGCTGAAAAACAAAGGCATCGGCCTGGCAGCGCCACAGGTTGGCGTACCGCTACGGCTCTTTATCATATCCCTCGATGGAAAGAAAGAGACGGTCAAAGTCTATATAAACCCAACTGTTACGCCAATCTCTGCGAAAGCAGAAACCCCGCTTGGCTCAACGGACGAAGGCTGCCTGTCGGTCCCGGGGGTTTTCACCAGAATCCGAAGATATAAAAAATGCACAGTTACCGCCACCGACCTGGACGGCAATGAATTTACCGAAGAAGCCCAGGGGCTTTTCGCAAGGGCCCTGCAGCACGAATATGACCATATCCAGGGAATGACTATCGCCAACCGTATGGGCTCGACCGCCAAAATCGCACACCGAAGACAGCTTAAAAAACTTACACAAGAGCACGAAAAGAAACCTGAATCTTAATACTCGGTACTCAAGTATCGAGTATCGAGTGTCGAGCATCGAGTATTATGAAAATAGTATATCTCGGCAGCGGTGAATTCGGCATTGAGTCTCTAAATGCTTTAGCTGGCTCAGGCCACAGTCTGCAATTTATCGTAACGCAAGCTCCGCACCCGGCCGGCAGAGGCAGAAAGTCGAGGCCGACACCGGTAGCTAACTGGGCATCCGCCGAAGGCGGACGAGTACCTTTTATTGAAACAGAGGACGTAAACGCACCGCAGGTTATCGAGAAGGTGGCCCATTACGAGCCGGACTTGATTGTGGTAATTGCGTTCGGCCGGAAAATCAGCAATGAGTTGATAAATCTGCCCCCAAAAGGCACTATAAATGTCCACGCCTCTCTGCTTCCGAAATACCGCGGGGCTGCACCGGTAAACTGGGCGATAATCAACGGCGAAAAACAAACCGGCATTAGTATAATCTCATTAGCTGAAAAAATGGACGCCGGAAAAATCCTCGCCCAGGGAAAAACCGATATACTGGAAAATGAAACGGCTGGCGAATTGCACGACAGATTGGCCCAAATGGTGGCACCTTTGTTGTTGGAGACAATAGACAAAATCGCCGATGGCTCAATTGTTTATACCGAACAGGACCACTCCAAAGCTACGCTGGCACCAAAGCTGAAAAAATCCGACGGCTTTATGGACTTCAGCGAATCAGCCAAAACCTTAGAAAGAAAGATACGCGGCCTCTGGCCCTGGCCCGGCGCTTCGACAACTTATCTTTCTAAGAAAACAAACAAATCCATCCGCGTAACCATCGCAATAGCAGAAGTAGTAGGGGTGGTTCGCCGGGCTACGGCGGGCTTCGCCAAGACGAGCGAACCCCGCCCCTCCGAGGGGCTGGGCGAACCGCCTCCACACGCTGCACTACCGCCTGGAACGCTCGATGAAAATCTCAATATCATCTGCGGCGAGGATGCTCTCAAGATTACAAAAATCAAGCCGACCGGCTCCCGCCTTATGCACTTCAAAGATTTCGTTAATGGCCGGCACACTTGCCCCGGCGATTTGTTTATGAAAATAGAGCAATGAAATGACCGGCCGAAGACCAAAAACTGCACGCGAAATTGCAACGGCTGTCTTAAACCGGTTCGACCCGGAACGCAATTATGCCGGCCCAATCCTGAACAAATTACTGGACAAAACTAAAGAACGACAGCGGGCCACCGACCTTGTCTTCGGGACGATAAGAAACCGAACCGCCATTGATATGGTGATAGCTAAATTCGCCGATTGCCCTGTCGAAAGGATACCGCCCAAACTGCTCAACATCATCCGGGTTGCCTCTTTCGAGCTTATCTATAGCCCACAAACCGGCGAGCATGCAATCGTCAACGAAGCCGTCGAAAATGCCAAAGCCGTCGCAGGCCCCGTTAGGAGTAAGGCATCAAGGGGGACTACCGCAAACCGTAAAATGGGGCGGACTTCTAACGGGGTAGGTGCAAAGCAGACCGGCTTCGTAAATGCGGTCCTGCGCCAAATCGCAAGGCACATAACCAATCGCCAAATCAAACTATCAGAGGCTAACGTTAGGATGACACTTCCACAATCGTCGGCGACCGGCTGCGAATTCGATACGGATATTTTGCCGGACCCAAAGGCTTCGTCGGCCAGGTATTTCAGTATCGCCTTTTCACTGCCCGAATGGCTCATAACCGATTGGCTCAGCGAATTCGGCGCAGAATTGACCCGGCAAATCTGCTTTGCGAGCAATCGCAGGCCGAGTATTTACATCAGGCCAAACACCTTAAAAACAACAGCACGGCAATTACTTGAAAAATTCCGCCAGGCAGATATTGACTTTGAAATAGTGCCCAATGTCATTCCTGCGCAAGCAGGAATCCAGAAAAGCGACGATGCTGATGACTCAATGATAAAACTCAAAGCAGCGAAAGCTGTGACGGAACTGCCCGGCTTTGCGGAAGGTGAATTTACTGTTCAGGACATCACAGCTTCGCAGGCGGTAAGGATTCTTCAGCCGCAGCCCGAATGGACAATCCTCGACCTCTGCGCCGCACCGGGCACAAAGACAACACAGTTGGCGGAACTTGCCAAAGATTCGGCAAAGATTATCGCAACCGATATTGACAGCGACCGCCTGAAAAAGGTTAGAGAAAATACCACTCGGCTCGGCATAAAAAGTATTACAGTCGTAGAATATGAACAGCTCTTTAAAAATTCTAAATTCTCAATTCTCAATTCTAAATTCAACGCAGTATTATTGGATGTGCCGTGCTCAAATACCGGCGTATTGGCAAAACGCGTCGAGGCACGCTATAGAATAAAGCCAAAAGCAATAAAAGGACTGACGAAAATACAAAACGAGCTGCTGAAAATCGCAGCGGAAATGTTAAAGCCGCAGGGAAAAATCTGTTACAGCACCTGCAGTATTCAAAAGGCCGAGAACAGCCGGCTTATAAAAGATTTCC
>DAOVNI010000243.1 GCA_030630315.1 Phycisphaerae bacterium
GCCGCCGCTGCACGTCTGAGACCGTCACTGCCGCAATATGCAGCTCAAGCGCTGGCCGGCGAGTTGCGCATTGAGCAAGAATCAACTGTTCTTCACAATAGTGATCGAGAAATCAAGTATTTCAAGGTTTATGAAACTAAAGAGGAAGACCCCAATACTACTCTGCGAAGTAGCTCGCTACGTAGCACGAGTCGCCCATCGATGGGTTTGTCCCCGAGCGGACTTACGGAGGACTCTATAGGAGAGCTAACCGGCTACATCTTTAGCTCACGAGATTTGGCGCCTGAGGTTCGCGGTTTTGGCGGCAAAATTAACCTGGCAATTTACATGGATACTGGCGGCAAATTAATTAACTTCCATATAATACGGTCAAATGAAACGCCTGCATACCTCAATCTTCTTAGCCAATCGGGCACAAATGACGTCACCTGGTACGACCGTCTCAATGGACGTCAGCTTTTCGGGTCTGAGCCCTTTGGCGATGTTCACGCGGTAACCGGCGCCACTGTAAGTTGTGAAGCGATTCTTTCGGCACTGGAAACATCAGGGCACGGATTCGCCACACAAATTCTCGGCCGGTCTCTGGAACCCGGGCTCAAAGGCAGGGCTCAGCGGGCCAGCTATCTACCCGACACCCAGGGAATATATCTGATAAGTGCGTTCATACTTGCTTTGATTGTAATCTACTACGGAGGATTCTGGAGCAGACTCGCAGTGCTTTCGCTTAATCTCGTGGTCGGGGGGATTGTCTTGAACGCCCAGTATTCGAGCGAACAAATAGCGACCGTATTGTCTTTGCACACCCCTGCCATAGGACTGGCAGGTGCGTTTCTGCTGGTCATAGGAGTGCCGCTTTTGGTAATACTCTTCGGCAACATTTATTGCGGCTACATCTGCCCTTTTGGCGCTGCACAGGAGCTGCTCGGCCACATCGTCCCTGAAAGATTCAAGCAACCGGCAGCAACAGACAAGATGCAAAAGGCAAGATTTGTCAAATATGTGGTCCTTTTAATTTTGATAATTGTATTCTTTTTTTCGAGAAACCGTACGACTCTTGGTTCGGACCCGCTCATTTCATTTTTCAAGTTGCAATTTTGGTCCGCCACAGGCGGATCAATATTGCTAATAGCGGTGGTAGCTTTGATAGGCTCGGTTTTTTATACTCGGTTCTGGTGTTTGTATTTGTGTCCGGTGGGAGCTTTCCTGTCGCTGCTTAACAACGTGGGAGTACTCAAGCGCTACCTGCCGGCAAAAAGATTCGGCAAATGTGAGTTTGGTCTTACCGGCAAAGACCAAATGGATTGCTTATATTGTGACAGGTGTCGCTATCAGCCAATAACGGCTGTAAAAAAAGAACCCGCCATAGGCGGACGTCCCCCTTATGCGCCAATGAAGGTGCTGTCCCGATATTTTGTGGTGGGCGTCCTTGCAGCAGCAACACTTGTATCGACGGTTTCCATAAGCAGGTTTTTGCAAGTCATTCCAGCCGGCTTCGGCCAAACTGCCGTTTCAGTATCCTCCGGCGGTGAGCCAAGAGACGTAGATTTGCAGCGTATTCGCACGATGATTGAGCAGAAACGGCTTTCCTATCACGAAGCTGAATTCTATAGTAAGGAAGAGACTTCTTACCGGTGGGTTTGGATGACAGGAGCGGCCGTCGTTATTGCTGCTGCAGGTGGCTGGCTCTACCTACGGCGCAAGCGTTATGCTGAACTTGAAGGTTGAGTAATTTTAGGATGTGATATCAGTGGGGGAGCACCAGGCAAGTCTACTAAAAAGCGACCGTTTACCAAAAATAACGCCGAATATCCGGTTGATTTCGCATTTTTTGTTCTTGATAGGCCCGAAATCCCGGCTATAATTAAAGAAAAGTTGTAGCAGGCAAAAAGAATTTTTTTCGTACAATTAGCACAGCTTATTATTTACTATTAAACACTTTGGCGGCGTAGCTCAGCTGGTTAGAGCATGGGATTCATAAGCCCAGGGTCGTTGGTTCGAATCCAACCGCCGCTATTAATAGTTTTGAATTTTGAGTTTTTAGTTTTAAGTTCTTTTGCCCCCATCGTCTAGTGGCTTAGGATATCAGGTTCTCATCCTGGAGACAGGGGTTCGACTCCCCTTGGGGGTATTTTTAATTGCCGATTTCCGACTTTCGATTTTTCCCTTTGCTTCTGAGCGATGAATAATAACAAGGCCGTAGGATGGGCTTTAGCCCATGCTGCATAATCTAAAAACTTGTATTTGCCATTGCTTTCTTTACAATGGCGACATGACCAATTATCGCCGAGCCAAATTTGAGGAAGGATTCTATTTCTTCATAGTAGTCACGTACAAACGCAGAAAATTTCTTACAAGCAGCTTAGCTCGTAGATGCCTTCGACAATCTTTCCAAGCAATCAGGCAAAAACGCCATTTTGACATTGTTGCAATTTGTCTGCTGCCCGACCATTTGCATTGCATCTGGAAGCTGCCGGATGGTGACTGCGATTTTTCGTATCGCTGGTCGGCAGTCAAGAGCCAATTTATGAGCAGATTCCTCGGTGCCAAGGGAACCGAAATCTCACAGAGCCAGTCACGAGAGAAAAAACGTGAGCGCGGAATTTGGCAGCGCCGCTTTTGGGAACACCAAATCAGAGACGAGAAGGATTTGCAGAAGCATGTGGACTATATTCACTATAATCCTGTGAAACACGAGTTGGTAAAGGAGCTTGAAGATTGGCCCTGGTCAACATATCATAAATATGTGCATGACGGTGTTTATTTGCAGAAAGACTGGGAAGATTTGCAAAAAGATTTTGATGGGATCTTGGCCGGTGAATAACTGCATGGGCTAAAGCCCATCCTACGATAATATGAAAAGCTATAATGACGACCAACGATATATGCAGATGGCCATTGAGCAGGCGAGGATTGCCGAAGACAACGGCGATGTCCCCATCGGGGCGGTTATTGTTTATAAAAACCAGATAATCGGCAAGGCATATAATCAAAGAGAGCAGCTCAAGGACCCCACTGCTCACGCTGAGATAATCGCTTTGACGCAGGCGGCGGCATTTATGGAAAACTGGCGATTAAACGGCTGTACGATGTATGTTACACTTGAGCCGTGCTGTATGTGCGCAGGGGCGCTGGTGCTCTCGCGGATGGACAGATTAGTGTACGGCTGCGACGACCCGAAAACCGGCGCGTGCGGGAGCTTGTATAATATCGTTGGCGACGAGAGATTAAATCACAGATTGGAAGTTACGGCCGGCGTACTGGCTGAAGAATGCAAAGA
>DAOVNI010000029.1 GCA_030630315.1 Phycisphaerae bacterium
GCGGAGAAAACAAACCCAATCAAACTCGAAGCGAATTTATCCCTAAGGGAGCGGAGATCCCTACGGGTGAGCTTCTCGGAATCCTCAAACCGGGGACCAATTTCAAACGTTACCTTGCTAAAGTGGGTCATCACGAGTAACATACATCCTTGAAATTGCAAGGAATAGTGATATGCTATCCTTATAATCAGATGCCCCGTATGAATATTCGGGCAGGACGCCGACGAGCTGGCCGCGATGTGGGACGCCTGAGCGGTAGAATTAAACGCTGAGAATGCAGAGAAAGAATTAGATATAAAATTCAAAACTAAAAACTATAAATAACCGTTCACGGGGTAAGTATACTGATTTTGAGTTGTTATGGACGATTGGATTAACTATTTCGCCAAAAAATCTTATAAATCTTTAAATAAATCTTAAAAACACCTTGCACAATAACAAAAATCAGCTATATTGAGCTATAAACGCTGGTTTAAACCCGTGAACGGTTATAACTATAGATTAAACTCGGCGGTTTCTGCGAGCTCGGCGGTAAACATTGGGCCAAACGGATCACCTGTGGCGGAGCCAACACAAGACATAGTAAACGTGAGTTAAATATCAAAGGAGTCTGCGATGAGTACATCAAAACCTAACGCTTCCTCCGGCTCGAAATCGCGCCGGGATTTCTTGAAATTCTCGGGACATCTGGCCGCTGCCTCGGCCTTGGCGGGTGTGGCCGTGCCCCGATGCCACGCCGCGGAAAACTCGACGATCAAGCTGGCCTTGGTGGGCTGCGGAGGCCGCGGCACCGGCGCGGTCGCCGACGCCTTCTCGGCCAAGGGCGGCCCCGTGAAACTCTACGCTATGGCCGACCTGTTTAAACACCGCCTGCAAGGCAGCCTGAATAACCTGAAGAAGAGTTTTAAAGACAAGGTCGACGTACCACCGGAACGCCAATTCGTCGGGTTCGACTCCTACAAGAAGGCAATCGACTGCCTCGTGCCGGGCGACGTCGTGCTGCTTACCACTCACGCAGCTTTTCGTCCGCTCCAGTTCGAGTACGCCGTCGCCAGGGGTGTGAACGTCTTTGCTGAGAAGTCGTTCGCCACAGATGCGCCGGCCGTGCGCCGCTGGCTCAAAGCCGCTGAGGTCTCTGAGCGGAAGAATCTGAAGGTCGGCGTCGGCTTCATGTGGCGGCATTCGGCGGCGCGGCAAGAAATAATCAAGCGAATTCACAACGGGGCCATCGGCCAGGTGCACACCCTGCGGATATACCGGGTGCACGGGCCGGTCCACTGCCCGCGCAGGCCCAAGAACGTCAATGAGCTGGTATTCCAGCTCCAGCATCCGAACAGCTTCACCTGGGTGTCGTCCGGGTTCTTCATCGACTGGCACTGCCACAACATCGACGTGGCCTGCTGGGCCAAGGGGGCCTGGCCGGTCTCAGCCCAGGGTTTCGGCGGCCGATGCTACGAGCAGGCGGGCAACCAGTTCGACCACTACACGGTGGAGTACACCTTTGCCGACGGCACGAAGCTGTTCGCCTTCTCGCGGCACATGAACGGCTGCTGGAATACCTATTCCGACTACGCCCACGGCTCAAAGGGCTCGGCCGTGATTATGGCGACCTTGGGCCAGCCCAAACCGAGGATATACAAGAGCCACAATATGGTCGCGAAAGAGCTGGTTTGGGAGTACGGCCAACGCGACTGCAATCCCTACCATGCCGAATGGCAGGTGCTTCTGGACGCTATCCGGCAGGATAAGCCGCACAACGAGGCCCGGCGGGCCGGCGAGGCGGACGTAGCCGCGTTGATGGGACGCATGGCAGCTCACACCGGCCGGTACATCACCTGGGACCAGGCGTTGAACTCTGATTTCCAGTTCGTCAAAGACATTGACAACATGACCTTTGACACCCCCGCCCCAATCCACGAGGGTCCCGACGGCATCTATCCAGCCCCACAGCCGGGGATCTCGAAGGAGTGTTGACCCCGCCCCTTGGAGGGGCTGGGTTGACGGGAATTTTTTCGACTTGCCGTGACTGTCTGCCTGCCGCGCACCTGCGCATCAGAGCCGCCACGGCGCGCGCATCGCGCAAAAGCGCAGGCGGTTTGCCGTCTCGTCACCGAGGAACTCTTCCCTGGCAGGGTCCCACTTCAAGGACCGCTGCAGCTTGTGCGTGATGATCGCCAGATGTCCCAGCGATGCCGACCGATGACCAATTTCCTCGTCACAGCTTGGCCGCCGCCGCGTCCGAATGCACTTGAAGAAGTTCGCATGATGGTTGTTGGCCCCGATGTTTACCTGCCGAGTCCTTAACTTCATTTCCTCGAAGAGCTTCTCCGGACCGCCCTCAACGGCCCCTCCGGTTGACATCGACGTGACCCAGCCCCGTTCTCCGACGAACACCCCTCCGAAGTTTCCCGCTAATCGGGCCGTTGCAGGAACCGCCTTATAGACGTCCTTCACCATTCCCCAGTGCTCAACTAAGTGAAGGAGCGTCCCGTTGGCGTACTTGCAGGTGAGCGTCGGGTACGCTCCGCTGCTGGGATGGATGAGCTCCACCGGCCCGCTGTTTTCGGCGCCCAACGCATACTGAATCACGTCCGCACTGTGAGAATGGTGCCAGGTCACTGAGGCCGCACCGAAATCCTCACAGAACGACCACGGTACCACGCCCGGAGACGGGTTCGTGTGGTAGAGGCGGTTGTAGGGGTGCCAAAGGGCCGGGCCGACCCACATATCCCAGTCCAAACCTTCCGGCACCGGTTCGGCCGGCAGAGCAAAATCCAGCGGCACATACGAACTGCCGCACTTCTTGACATCCATCATCTGAGCGTAGGGCTTAAAACGAGCGGCCCTGATGAAGCCCGCCAGGTTGTTCCACAACGTGAAAACCGATTTTACCCTGCCGAGTCCACCTGCGCGCACAAACTCGCAGACCTGCCGGATCGTCGGAATAGAACGGTACTGGGTTCCGGTCTGGAATATCCGGCCATACCTGCGCACCGCCTCGGCCAGCCGGCGCCCCTGGCGAACTGTTATCGAGATCGGCTTCTCGCAATAGACGTCCTTGCCCGCCTTGGCCGCGTCAATTGCCTGCAGCGTGTGCCAATGGTCCGGCGTGACTATCACCACCGCATCAATATCCGGTCGAGCCAGGAGTTCGCGATAGTCATTATATGCGGCACATCCCTTGTACGTACTGCTGATGCGCCGCGCGGCGTAGGTTTCCTCCACGCGGCGCTTGCCGTTCTCGCACCGCAGACGGTCCACATCGCAGACGGCCAACACTTGAACGTCTCGGTCGCCAGCCAACCGGCGTAAGTGGCCGCTCCCCATCAGTCCTTTGCCTATCAAACCCACCGCGATCCGCTCGCTCGGCGCCGAATTCCCGTCCGCACCCCGAGCCGAGGAGGGAATGAACCACGGTACGGCGACCATCCCTGAAAGCGCAGCCGTGCGGCCCAAAAACTGGCGCCGCGTGAGCCGCCGAGACTTCGACGAGTTCAGTCGAGTCGTGTCTGTTCCTTTGGAATTTTCCATTTGTGTCATTGCTCACCTTGCTTTGCCAGTTGCACGCTCACCTTGTTGAAAAAGTCAATGCACCGCGCTATTTCAGGCATCGACCCAAACCAGTTATAGGAGTATTCGAGGCCGAACATGGTGGGCCTGATGCCCAGGCGGTGGATTTCCTCGATAAACTGTCCGGTCTTGCCAACGCCAGTGCCCCAGGGCACATCGTGACCTTCATCGCTTAGCTCGTGCAGGTCATGCATCTGCACGGTGAGCAAACGCTCTTTGAGCGTGTTCACGGCCTTGATGGGGTCAATGCCGGAGCGCATCCAATAGCCAAGGTCGCCGCAGGCCCCGAGCCGCTTGCTGCGGCCCTGGCAGACCTTCAAGACCCCTTCAGGATGCCAATACTGCGGCGAGGCCTTCTGGTCGTGGTTGTGAATGGCCACCTTGATGTCATAGTCGTCGCAGAACTTCTCGATTGTATCCAGCGCCTCCGGAGATGGCTCGGACATAAAGGTTTCGATGCCTATCTTTCGCCCGAACTCGAAAACCTTGCGGCAGCCGGCCTCATCGCCCGGAATCTGGTGGATGTAATACGTCAGGAGACGAACACCGGCTGAGTCTAACTTCAGCCGAATCTGTTTTAGCTCGTCGTCGGTCAGTTGGTCATCGAAGTTCTTAGGAATCTCCTTGCTGACCTTCTGGAAGCTCAGGCCGCCCATATACGGCAGGCCGAGCTGGGCGGTCCGTTCGATCGCCTCGAAGAGCGTGTATTTATGAAAAGTGTAGGCCTCGATGCCGAGGCGCCAGCCTAACTTTTCCTGGGTGTGGATGGCCGGCGTCAATTTGCCGCTGGGAATCGTCGGGGCCGGCAGGTCGCCTAAGGCGAACTGAGCGGCCGCGAGATAGAACTGTAACATCTTCGGGTCCCAGAAGACGTAGGGGTTGTGCGCGATCGTGCAGTAGAAAACGCGTCCCCGGCCATACTGCCGCACCCACGCCAGCGCGTAGTCGTTGTCCTCACGAAAGCAGTTGCCACGCGGTTTTCCCTGGAAGTCGGTTTTTTCTGTGTCGATGCTAAACAGCACGCGGACCCTGTGCCTCGAATAAGGCCCATGAAAGCGAAAGAACTCGTCGGCGTACTCGAAGCCCTTGCCGCCGAAAGGCTGATTGAGAGGGTGGTTGGGGTCATCGAGCTTGATAAAGACGTGTTCGTCGCTGTCGCGGTGGTTCGCGCCGCGCGCACCGAGCATTATGCCAAACTCCGCCCAGTCCTCATGAGCACCGGGCCAGCGGGTGAAGGCCACCGAAGTCCCGTGGACCCCAAGGAGTCCTCCGCCGCCGTAAACAAATTCAATCAGGCTTTGCCTCAACCCGGGGTCTTCAAAGAGATTGCCCACCGTGTTGTTCAGAAAGACGGCATCGAACCGCCTCAGATTCTCGGGCTTGAAGACGGACGGGTCTTTGCTGATGACCGTCTCAAAAGCGCCGGTCTTTGCGCCCATCAGCGTAAAAGCCAGATTGGCAGTTGGGATTGAGCGGTGCCCGCCGTATCCGACATTGAGGTCGAAAATCAGGAGCTTCCGATGCCGGCGGGGCGGTACGAAGGATTTGGTCGGAATCGCTGCCTCAATCCGTTGCCGCTGGCCGGGCTCGCCGACAACCTGCGCCTCCGCAGCGCCAAATCCAAGCCACGGCGCCGCGAGCATCCCAGCCGCGCTGCCCAGAAAATCGCGCCGCGTTCTGTCCACATGTTGTGTTTGCATGGCGAGATATTAACATACATCCTTGAAATTGCAAGGAATAGTGATATGCTATCCTTATAATCAGATGCCTCGTATGAGTTTTTGGACAGGACGGGGACACTTATCGGTCATGTGCACCAAACAGCAAACAGCCAGGCGTTCCTGAGCGTAAACCGCAGTACAACGGGCGCTTTCAAGCTTTTCAAGCTGCCGTATTCCCAATTGATAACAATGTCAAGGCTGTCGCATCGAATGGGTTCCGACTTGGCGATGCTATTGCCGGCAGGGTCAAATAATATCAAAAATCAAATATCAAAATGCAAAATTAAGGAAGTCGTTGCCGCTTTGCGGCAACTCCACAATTTTGATTTTTTATTTTTTATTTTTGCGTTTTCTCACCGGCATCCCTTAACCGGTTAGCTGCTTGCCACTTTCTTGCGAAACGCCTCCGCCTCCCACCGGTTAATGAAGTCCCGCTCTCTTTTATTCAAACTGCAAATCCCACCCATCTGCTTGGCATTGGTGCGAATGAAAGCCGAGTATGCAACAATGTCCCGCACGGTTTGAGCGATTTTCTTTTTACCCGCAACAAAAAGCCCGGTGTTCTTAACAAGAAACGCCACACCGTGCCTTTCTCCCTTCTTGATTTGCTGAGTTAATCTCTTTGCTATGTTCGCCCGTTCAATCCTATCCACCCACATCGCAGGCCCGTTAGCATATACGAGTTCATCCGGCGTCAAAACGCCCGCCGACAGCATCTTTTCGGCATCTCTCTGAGCCAGAAACGCTGCAATCTCGTCGTCATAAAAATAGCTTATCGTCGCGTGCTCACCGGTCGCCTCAAAAAACGCCTTGTGAATGCAGCGCTTTACATCGTTGATTTTTTCCTGGCTTACGGATTTAATTTTTCCAGCTTTTGGCTGCCTTAGTTTGCTGTTGCAGCGTTTTATGACCTTGCGAACAAGCCTCAAAGCAGCATCCGGGCTTCCTGCCGAAATAAAAAGCCCGTGCTTTTCGAGAAAAAGAATCTCGGGCTTCTTGCCGAATTGTTTTTGATAATTATCAACTAACTCAGAGATCTTCTTTGCGAGCGTAAAGCCGGGGTCTGTGTACGGCACCCAGAGCGGCGCAATAAGAAATTCGGGACTGCCAACGTCTTTTATGGCTGTCCCTGAATTTCTAAAAAGTTTCTCAAGCTCTGCCTTTCCGTTTTTTGCATTTACGTATGCGCCCACTGCACTCGGGTGCAGATGAATCACGCACTTATCAAGAAAACTGTGCAAATGTGCTTCCACCGACGGCCGGGCCTCTCCGGTAACTTGGTCGTCACACGCAAGAAGCAGCCGGTTCACCACCTCAATTTCTCTGTTCTGCGTCTCAAGCCCTGCTATTGATTTATCTTCTATAATTGACAGAACCGAATCGAGTCGCATCCTCCGCCAGCCGGCTTTCTCACTCATATCTTTTAGAGCCGTACCGCTGGCCTTGATATACATATATTTACCATCTGCGGTCTTTACCGACGTATTACCGCCTCCGCCCTGAACAAGCGAGCTGTCATTACCGACCGCTTTCGATATTCTAATAAGTTCTGATAGGGCCTTATCCATATCTATCTTGGTGTGGCGTCGGGCAAACCACCGTCCACGGGAATTGTAGCACCCGTGGTAGGTGTTTGACGCGTAGCAAAAAAGAGCACGGCATTGGAAACGTGCCGTCCCGTAACCTTTGCTTTCAGTAGATTTCTGTTCCGGTAATATTCTTGCAATTCTTTTTCATCGAGCCCGCGCGCCTGCATCCGACTGGGACCTATTTCTTCCCATAAGCCGGATTTGTACTCACCTTCAGAGAATACGGCATCCGGCGCCACCATATTAACACGAACCCCATATTGCGCCAACTCTATACTTGCGATGCGACCTAACTGATGGCACGCGGCTTTGGTGGCGCTGTAAGCTCCGAAGCCGGCGCCGGGGCTGGGAACGTTCTTGCTGGATATAACAATAATGTCCCCGCCGGTTGCCTGCAGAATGAAATGACGGGCGGCTTCTGAAAGTGTCAGCAGAGCACCTTCCACATTTACCCTTTCAAGCCTGCGGAAGGCATCGAGCTCTATATCTTTCAAATACGAAACCAATGGGATGCCGGCATTAACAACTACAATATCAATTCCGCCCCAGGTTTGTATGACACTTTCAAAGCCGCGGACTACAGCTCCTTTGTCAGTAACATCGATTGGAACACCTATCACTCGCTCACCGGCTGTTTGCTTCAGGTCTGCAGCAAAATCGTCAAGTTTCTTACCCGCAAGGTCGGTAGCCGCCAGATGGCAGCCGTTTTCCAGCAGCCCCCGGCAAACCCCGTAACCGATGGCACCCGCGGCACCGGTCACCAAGGCAACTTTATTGGTAAGGGGTAAATCAGAATTATTATCCTTTTGTTCAACGTAAAGTATCCCCAGCTCACGAAGACATACGATTTCCGGCTTGCAGTTGTACTGCTGCGAATAATCTGAAATCCTATTACTTAATTGTTTGCGAAGCTCTTTCGGCTCGGCACCGAAGTCGCCGGCGCCTAAAAAAAGCGGCGGCCTCTGAGTTTTGGTCAAGGGTGACGGATATTTTTGAGTTTCTGCGTTTTTCGCAGAAACGGCAAAATCAACAGCTTCCTTATTTGTCAAAGATTTCAAAATAACAGGCTCATAGGGCATATCCTGGTCACCGGTTGGCTCTGCCAAAAGCCCACGGACAATTGGTATTATTTGAGCTAATCCGTTCAAGGAGCGGTGTTCTGATGCGTTATTCTTCATCTTATACTACCAAAATCCAAAATCTCAGCTACCAGTACGGCTTACCGGCTTTGCGAAGCCTTGGCAAAGTATGGGTCAGTGTGCGGCCGCTGGTTCGGTTCAACAATCCGCATGGGCTGAAGCCCACCCTACAATCTTATCGTTTTGTCAAGTTATGCGATCAAGGTAAATTTGTGGACCTTCTGCTCAACTTTATTTTCTTTATTCAAAAAACTGGCCAAATCTTGATTTCGTCCACTCAAGCACGTCTTGTGCCGCCTGCCTTGCTTCAGCAGCGTTGTCCATCGTCAACGTCAATTCATCTCCAGGATAGCGAACTTCTACAGCGTAAGGATTAAGCAAAGCAAGCGCCTCTCGCAACGATTCGGCAAGGCCGTCATATTCAATAACCTTGTCTAAGATAACAAACAAGTTATGTGTTATCGGATATTCGCAGCCGTGCGCGACAAGGAAACCCTTGAGCAGTTTTTCGGCGGCCTGCTGGCAGTGAAAGCAGACCGTGTCATAAGGCACTTTATCAGCGGCAAGATTATTGTCGGCATCTAATAGATCACTTTTTGTCTTATCGAACCATCGCTTAGCATATTCAAGCTTTTTATCCATACAGCTTTTTCCCCTCCCGTAGTACGGTGGAGATGAATGAAAGCTCGAATTCACTCTCTTTTTCAACTTCCTTGGGAGTATAAACCAGAATGTCCATCGGAAAAGGATACGGCTTGAACATAAGGTGCAGCTGGCGGCTTCTTTTGTGTCTTGGCAAATCACTTTCGGCAATCACCAAAAGGTCAACATCGCTATGCTTTCCGGGTTGTTTTCGAGCGTATGAGCCGAAAAGAATCACTGCCTTGGCATTGATTTGCATTCCAATTTTTCTGGCAACATTTTCAATTTCATTGAAACTTACCATAGCTTGATGATAATTGTCCTTATCTGTTATTGCAACAATTTTTTTGTACTGTTATGTACAATAAAAAACCTTGAAGAATAAACAAGATTCATGTTTATATTTAATCCGTGTTTCCATTCTCCGTAGCACTGCGAAGGATGAAAATCCGTGAAATCCGTGGTTAATCTTTTTCGTTCTTGAGAGTTTCGTACAAATCAAGGGCCTCAGCCGGTTTCATATCTTCATGAACAACTTTGCGAATCGCCTGCATCATTGCCTTTGGGCAGTCACTCTGGAAGATGTTGCGTCCCATATCCACGCCTGAGGCGCCCTCGCCGATGGCCTTGTAGGCCATTGTCAGGGCATCGAGTACAGCAATCTTCTTGCCGCCCGCCATCACAATCGGAACCGGACACGAGGCTGTAACCGTTTCAAAGCCCTCCGGAACATAATATGTCTTGATAATATTGGCCCCGAGCTCGGCGCACATACGACAGGCCAGGCGGAAGTATCGCGCATCCCGGACCATATCTTTGCCAACCGCCGTTACCGCCATCGTGGGAATACCATAACGCATCCCCATATCCACCAGCCGCGTCATATTATGTACCGAGCGGGTTTCGAACTCGCCGCCGATAAATACCTGCAATGTAATCGCCGCCACGTTCATCCGAATCGCGTCCTCGATGTCAACTGCTAATTCTTCATTCGACAGCTCCTTGAGTATGCTCGGGCCGCCGCTGCACCGCATCACGACCGGTTTGGTCAAGGTAGGCGGCACCGTTGTTCGCAGAATTCCCCGCGTCAGCATTATAGCGTCGGCGTACTGCATTAACGGTACAATCGTCAGGTCAATCCGCTCAAGCCCCGTGGTAGGGCCTTGAAAGTAGCCGTGGTCAATCGCAAACATTACCGTTCGCCCGGTCTCCGGATTAAATATCCGTGACAGCCGATTTTTCATCCCCCAGTCAAGAGCGCCAGCTCCTTTGAGGAAGAAGCCCTCAGTTTTCATCGGAACATCTTCATAAAACTTCTTTGCTTCTTTTTCGTCTCCAATATCAGGCATAGCTCTTTCCTTTCTTTCATTTTGCCTTGTCTCTTTTCACAGCCCAGA
>DAOVNI010000103.1 GCA_030630315.1 Phycisphaerae bacterium
CGCTGAGGTATCGAATTGTCGAATCTTCGCAGTGTTCATTTACTAAATTTCTGTGTGCCTTAAAATTAGGGACAGTCATAAAAGACGTTGACAGTCCCGAATTTTCCGTTTGCTGTTTTACCGATGCTGTTGTTAAGTCGCAAATAGTTTTTACGCAGTCAAAAGAGGAACTTTCTAAAATCCCCTTTTTACGATTGCTGATTCTTTCCTCTCCGAAGCTGCTATTGCAGATGAGGATTGTGTGCTTTTTCCTGCGCTATTGTTGTTGTCGGCCCGTGGCCGGGATAAACGGCAGTCTCATCTGGCAACGTAAAAAGCTTTTCCTTTATACTTTTTACCAGCTGCTCCATATTGCCGCCCAGGTCTGTTCGCCCAACCCCATTGGCAAACAGCGTATCGTCCGTAAAGACAATCCCCTCACCCTTTGAATACAGGCAGATACCGCCCGGCGTATGGCCGGGAGTGTGAAGTACCTGTAGCTTTATGCCGGCCTCTTTGATTATGCTTGGCTCTTCGATAAGAAAATCAGTCCCGATGATATCGAGAGTGCTGGGCTGTCGCCCTATCCGAGCGGATACATTGCTCGCGGTTTCTCTGAGCATTTCGGCATCGAGCTTATGGATATAAACCTTTATCTCAGGGTAGCTCTTGCGCAATACCGCTACGCCTGCAACGTGGTCTATATGCCCGTGAGTGAGAACCACCGCAGCCGGATTTAATTTATGCTCACCGAGAAAGTCAATCAGTTTGCCCGCCTCAAGGCCCGCGTCGATAACAACGCAGTCCTTGACTTTCTCGCTATTACGCAGGATATAGCAGTTGGTTTCAAACGCACCCAGGATTAGACGGTCGATTTTCATTTAACGGCATCCTTAAAAAGCCGATATGTTAACAGAAAGGCCTTTTGCCGTCAACAATCTTTAGACTTGACCGGCAGGGGCAGGTTTGGTAGTGTGTTTGGCCAATATCTCGTGGAGCGTTAAGCGAACAAAAAACGAGATACGGTTTTGTCATTCTGAGCGTGAGCGAAGAATCCGGCCGACGAAGAGGAGATTCTTCACTTCGCTACGCTCCGTTCAGAATGACGGGGATACGAGATACGAGAAATGAAGGATTTTAGGCAAGTATTCAAGTATGTCTGGCCTCAATGGCATCGGCTCGTAACGATTTGTTGCAGCGTCTTTTTGATAAGCGTTCTTTATGGGTTGAGCTTCGGGACTATCTCTCCGCTTTTGACGGTGATGATGGGCTCGGAGGGGCTGCACGGCTGGATGAACAGGAAGATTAGCGAGCACCGTTACGGTGTCAGTTTCTATGTGCCCGACAGTGTTGAACTTTTGGACCCGAATAACCTCGATGTCGCCTTTTTCTTGAGAATTGCCAAAGTTAAGAAAAATAGCTTCGCCGAACAGGCCGGACTCAGACGGGGAGACCGGATTGTCGGAGCCGGCAGCAGCTTAACCGGCGAAAACATTAATAGGATACCGTCCAGCAAACTGCTCCGGGAACTGGCAACGGCCAAAGATGATATCAGTATAGTGGTACAATACAAAACGCTCAATGAACCTGGAGAAAGGGTCGTTGAAACGGGGATACTGGCGTGCGGCAAAAAGCCTTTTTACGCTGATTATGCGCAAAGGCTTCTTCGCCACGTCCCGAAAGAGCAGACCAGAGAGAGCAAGAAAAATGCTGTAATATTTATCATACTTTTGATGGCGGTCGTAACTGTGGTCAGATGTATGGCACGATTCTACCAGGATTACACAGCACGCAAGGTTGTACATACCTCCCTGGCCCATCTGCGGGAAGATGCTTTTCAACACTCCCTCGAGATTCCGGTAGGATTTTTCGCCAGCCAGGGCCCGAGCGACACCGTCAGTCGATTGGTGCGAGATACTGAGGCAATCGGCACCGGGCTCAAGGTTTTGCTCGGCAAGGCGCTTCGCGAGCCTTTGAAGGCATTGGGCCTTGTCGGGATGGCCATGCTGATAGACCGCAATCTGACATTGATATTTTTGTGCGGGGCGCCGATATCCCTGTTTGTTTTAAGCAAGTTGGGAAAGAAAATAAGGCGCGCTACAAGGAGGTCTCTCGAAAGCTGGGCGAAGATGTTAGTCAAGCTCGGAGAGGCAATCGCAGCGATACAGATAGTGAAGGTATATAACCGTCAGCAGTATGAACACGGGATTTTCCACGCCATCAACCGGAAATTATTGAAGCAGCAATTCAGAATTGCCAAGGCCGATGCCGCCACGTCGCCGATACTGGAGACGCTTGGAATGATAGCCGGCTCCATTGGACTGATATTTGGGGCACAGTGGGTCCTTGGGGGTACGATGCAATGGCCCGACTTTTGCGCTTTGTTGTTTTGTCTCGGTGGGGCAGCGGAGTCTGTCCGACGCACCAGCGGTGTGTGGAACAGGATTCAACAGGCCGGGGCCGCCGCTGAGCGCGTCTATTTCGTCATTGACCAATGTCCGGAAGTGGAAAGGCCCGGCGCTTTTGAACTTGCGCCTTTGAAAAATAAAATCGAATTTAGCAACATCGTATTTACCTATCCGGGCTCGGAGACGCCCGTATTAAAAGGAATAAATCTTTCCATACAGGCAGGCCATAATGTCGCTATCGTAGGACCTAACGGCTCAGGAAAAACAACGCTGGCAAATTTGATACCGAGGTTTTATGACCCCGATAGCGGCCGGGTCTTGATAGACGGCAAAGACATTCGCGATGCAACACTATTTAGTTTGCGAAGCCAGATTGGGATGGTTACGCAGAATGTGGTGACGTTCAACGATACTATAGCGGCCAATATAGCGTATGGTAGACCCGGTGTCACCACAGAAGAAATAATTGCTGCTGCCAGGCGTTCGTTTGCCCACGAATTTATTTCCCCCTTGCCCGATGGCTATGACACAATCATCGGCGAGCAGGGCGTCGGCCTTAGCGGCGGCCAGTTGCAGAGAATCGTCATAGCCAGGGCGATTGTGAAGAACCCTGCAATCCTGATTTTCGATGAGGCCACAAGTCAGGTTGATGCCGACAGCGAAGCCAAAATTCACAACGCCATCGAGGAAATTATGCAGGATAGAACCAGTTTTGTAATCGCCCACAGATTCAGCACCGTCATTACCGCTGATGTGATAGTGGTAATGGATGACGGCCGAATTATCGCTCAGGGTCAGCACGATGAGCTGATGCAAACCTGCCCATTGTATCAAAGTTTATACGAAACGCAGTTGGTAAAAGTATAGGAGTCTGATGCGAGCGGCAGGCAGCGAGCAGCAAAATTTGTATAGTCGTACCTAAAATTCGTACTTTGATTTACAGTAAATTGCTCATCTTGCCGATTTAATTAGGTGATCCAGGATGGACCGTATTTTGCGACGTATTGCAAAATGGGAACCCGAACCGGTGTAACAGTGTCCCTTGATATTTGGGGCCTGAAATTATGACCGATTTTTCACGGCAAAAACAAGCTCACGAACTCTTCAAGAGATACGAAGGCAATCCGATAATAACGCCGGATGATTGGCCTTATCCGGCAAATGCCGTCTTTAATCCCGCCGCGGTTAAGTTAAATACAGAGACACTTCTGCTGGTTCGCGTCGAGGATATGCGAGGCTTCTCACATCTGACCGTTGCACGCAGTGCCGACGGTTTCACAAACTGGCAAATTGACTCTGCTCCAACTTTCGAGGCCGACCAGAGTTCTCGCGAGGAAAAGTGGGGGCTGGAAGACCCCCGCATTATCTGGCTCGAGGAGCAAAAACAATTTGCCATTACGTATGTCTCCTTCAGTGAAGGCGGCCCCGTAGTTTCGCTGGCCATTACCAAAAATTTCAGAACTTTTGCCCGCCTCGGTGCTCTTTTGCCGCCGGAGGATAAGGATGCCTGCCTGTTTCCTTGCAGATTCAGGGGACGATTTGCCCTGATTCACCGCCCCATTGTTCGAGGTCAGGCACATATCTGGCTCAGCTTCTCACCCGACCTGAAGCACTGGGGCGACCATAGACTGCTGATTAGAACAAGGCCGGCCTATTGGGACTGCCATAGAGTCGGCCTGGCTTGCCAGCCCATAGAAACACCAGAGGGCTGGATGCTATTCTATCACGGCGTGCGTGCCACTTCAGCCGGAGGAATATACCGGCTCGGAGTGGCTCTTTTGGACCTCGAAGAGCCTTGGAAAGTCCTGCGCCGAAGTGATGAATGGATCCTGGGGCCGCGCACTTCTTACGAACGCGTCGGTGACGTCAGTGGTGTCGTGTTCCCCACTGGTGCTATTGTGCGCAAAGAAACCAATCAGCTTAATCTCTATTACGGTGCCGCCGACTGCACCGTCGCCGTCGCAACGGCTAATTTCAGCGATATCCTGGCATACATTACCTCCTGCCCCGAAGTAAAGGAATAAACTTACCTGCGCAGCTTCAGTATCGCCACTCTGACTCTCCGCTATCCCACCTCGGCTACACTTGACACTCGATATTCACCCCTATATCTTAAAAAAGCCCTTGAATAAAACCGACAGTTAGGATAAAATATTATCGGAACAAAATATCTGATTACAAAGGGGGAAAAAATGAAAAAGACAGCCGCTTTTGTCCTGGCAAGTGTTGTAATCTTGTTTTTCTTGGTTGATCCGGGCTTTGCGGCATTGCCCAGGTACGAAATCACTGACCTCGGCACACTCGGCAGCGACGCTGAGTATGCCATGCTCAAGTTTCAAGGCACTCATACGCAGCCATTGCGTGTACCTGCTGATTACCAAACTATTCAGGCCGCGATTGATGCCGCCGTCGATGGCGATACAGTCCTGGTTGCTGAGGGGACCTACACCGGCGAGGGCAATCGAGATATTGACTTTCTCGGAAAGGCCATCACAGTCCGAAGCGAAAACGGCCCGGAAAGCTGTATCATCGACTGCAACGGCACAGGAACAGAACCACATCGAGGGTTTAATTTTCACAGCGGGGAGGATGCGAATTCTATTATAGATGGCTTCACTGTCACAAATGGATTTGCACCAAAAGAATACCAAGGTCAGTGGCAACCTGGTTTACCTGGTTTGGAACCTCTGCAAATAGCGTTTGGCGGGGCTATTTATTGTAGAAACTCCAGCCCAACAATTCGCAACTGTCACCTATACAATAACACGGCAGAACTTGGAGGCGCGGTCTTTTGTCGTGGGGCCAATAGCGTAATAAGCAATTGCACTATCAGAGAGAATTTAGCATATCGTGAAGGCGGCGGATTCGGGCTGCAAGGTGGCACCACAAAGCTCGTTAATTGCGGTATAATCGCCAACAGAGCCACGTTTAATGGAGGAGGTATTTCTTGTTTCGGCGGTTATCCTGAAATAATGAATTGTACAATTACTGTAAATTCAACCGACCGTTTTCGCTTTGGTGGCGGGATATGCATAGGTGGGCCCGGTGAGTGTGTAATAACTAATTCCATACTTTGGGGTAATCGCGCTGCTTATTTGGGGTCGGAGATAGCTCTCTTTTGGGGATACTCCAAGCCTATTGTTTCAATTTCATATAGTGATATTCGGGGAGGATTGCCAAAAATCAGCAAGGGTAGAGCTGGGGTGGGAGTGGTGTGGGACTCGGGTAATATCGACGCTCAACCATGCTTTTTTGATTCAAACAATGGTGATTATCATCTGCTGCCGGATTCACCTTGTATTGATACCGGCGACCCGAATTACATAGCTGAACCGAACGAAACGGATTTAGATGGCAGGCCCCGCGTAATGGGCGGCCGAATCGATATGGGTGCTTACGAGTCGCCAATACCGGCCAAGGCCAGCATTGTCCCCCGTACGGTCAATCTGGCAAGTGAGGGTAAATGGATTAACTGCTATATCTCACTACCCGAAGATTATGATGTTGCTGACATTGACCCAAACAGCGTTCTTCTTGAGGACCAAATTGAAGCTGAGTCTCTCTGGGTCGATGAACGAGAACAAATTGCGATGGCCAGGTTCAACCGTTCGGAGGTTCAGGGTATTCTCGATGTTGGCGAGGTCGAGTTGACAATCACCGGCCAATTGAGCGACGGCACCGTATTCGAGGGCACGGATGTAATCAGAGTGATAGATAAAGGCAGCGGAAAACCCACTAATTAGCAGCAACGACTGGCTTAGCGGTTTCAAAATAAAAGATGAGATGTGCCGTGTTATCTCCCATCGTTTCCCAGCTTAACACAGGTAGTATCCTTGCACTTGCCTATTTTGATGCACATACGAATAAAAAAAGCCAGATTCTAATAAGACAGAATCTGGCTTCGGAGGAGGGTGATGAAAAGCCACAGAATAATAACTCTGATTAATTTCCCTATTAGTATCTAATCGAATAAGTAGCAAGAAA
>DAOVNI010000059.1 GCA_030630315.1 Phycisphaerae bacterium
CCGACGGAATCATCGCCTCGAGGACCGACGAGATGGAAGGTCGCTACCCGACAGGCACTGCCAACCTGAGCACCTCGGCGCTGGCCTATGGCGGCTATTGTCATGCGGCCCGACTGGCTCATGCCCTGGGCAAAACGGCCACGGCAAAAGAATTCGAGAAACGTGCAGACGCACTACGCAAGGCTATCGAAATTTACTTTGGCGCCGATGTCGAAGGTTTCAAAACGTATCGCTACTTCAAAGAAAACACGACCCTTCGTGGCTGGATCCTATTGCCCTTGGCGATGGACATCACCGAGCGTCAGCAGTCGACCGTCGATGCCCTGGTTTCCGATAAACTCTGGCCTAACCGTCTAAAGGGAGGCGATATCCTGGCCGAATCGACAAGGAAGACGGAATGGGCACGAGAAACTTACTACGCCTTGCGAGTCTTGTTCAAGGCGGGGCGAACCGAAGAGGCGCTCAAACTTACCCAGTGCGTGGTAAAGGCGCAAGTTTTCGGGAACGAAGGGCCGTATCCCGATGAAGACGCCATCGATATGCTCTGCCCGGGATCGCTTTATCCGCGAGTATTCACCGAGGGCATGTTTGGAATAGTTCCGACCGGCCTCGACTCGTTCGAATGTACGCCATGGCTGCCGAAAGCGTGGCCAAAAATGGCACTACGCGACATGCGCGCCTTCGGTCACGCCTGGGATATGGTTGTCGAACGTGATGGTGACCAGCAAAAAATAACGGTCAGCAATAGTGATGAAAAAGTCATTTTCACCGATGTCGGACCTGCCGGAAAAACCTATTCGGTCTCTTTCAAGGGAATGAAAAACAACAAGGGCAAGACTCCTTCGCGCAAAGTCAAAAGGTCGTAGAGCTGATTGACGTGCCCTACTGTAGGTGTCCAACGAGTTCTGGACACGAAGGAATCTCTCTAAAACTCTTCGTTATCTCTTCATTCATAATGAGTTATGAAGTTTAACAGGAGTTTTGGCTAATGGCGATGTTCTCGACAATTATTTTGAACTTAACAATGAAGCCGCTATTGTCCTTGTCCCCGAACCAGCCACGCTCTTGTTGCTCGGCTTAGGTGCGGTGATGTTGAGAAGAAGAAAATAGGATTTTTATAGCCCGTGTTTTTCGTGATTTTAGGATAAAGGAAATTATCCGTAAGGGTGATGAAAAAAATGGACTGTTCACAAGAGCACGGGCTTTTTTGAATTGTCAGGCTTATGTGCGGTAATGTTGAGAAGAAAACGCTAAAACTCAATTGCTATATTCTCACAATATTCAACTGCTGAAAATCGCTCGACACCCTCTTTACACTTGCGGGCCTTCAATTCCTCACAGCCAGCCGCCGCTTCTTATGAAACCTCTTAATACCAATTACAATTAAAGATTGCCGATAGAATCAGACATAGTGCCGACTGGAAGGGTCTGGATTCCTGCTCCGTCTAAAGCCGGACCTTCGATTTCGCAGGAATGACAGGCTCAGGCAATCGGCAATAACTAAATAGAATTGGTATTATTAGCTTTATTTGCACATTCTTTGCACCACGCGGCCAATCTATCCTTTTACAAATATGAAGGGACAAAAGGCATCCGGCAAAGGCACCTTAGGATATTTTCCCAGAGAACTTCGAATTCATCAAGAAACATCTCAAATGCCTCGCGTTCTGTTTTCTGGTGTAACTGGTCAAAGGTATTTTGGGTGGTAAAAGCGGCGGCTGCCTGTTCTTTTCTGGCGGTTTCCTCAAGAATGCCATATATGTAACCGGTCCTCGTATCCATAACCATTGCTGATATAGTGGTTATCACCCGTTATAATACTTTCTTTCAAAAGAGGGACACCTGTGTTACATAGGGGTAGTGAGATGAATGAAGCGCCTTTCATAGTTTCCTGTCAAGCTTGCGATAGCTTATGGCTTCGGCAATGTGCTCGGGAGCGATGTTTTCCGCACCGGCCAGGTCGGCTATCGTCCGGGCGACTTTGCAAATCTTATCGTGGGCCCGGGCGCTCAGGCCAAATTCCGTCATTGCTTGCTTAAGCATCATTTCACTCGCGCTGTCAAGCTCACAGAACTTTCGGACCTGCTTATGACTCATTCGCGTATTGGTCATTGTTTTATTGTCACCAAACCGAACCGCTTGAATCGCTCTGGCATTTACAACATCCTGTCGTATCGTCGCCGAGTCTAATTGCCCTGATTTTGAACGCAGCTTGGTGAAACTTATTGCAGGGACATCAATATGAATATCAATTCTGTCCACCAATGGCCCGGATATTTTTGACAGATATCGCTCAATCTGATTGGGTGTGCACCTGCATCTTCTTGCATACGTGCCGAAATAGCCGCACGGACACGGATTCATTGCTCCAACAAACATAAATTGGGCCGGAAAGCGGATGGTGCCTTTGGCACGCGAAACGGTGATAAAACCATCCTCCAGCGGCTGGCGAATCATCTCTAAAACGTGCCTGGGAAATTCCACAAATTCATCGAGAAACAATACTCCGAAATGAGCCAGGGACAATTCCCCGGGCCGGGGTACCGTTCCACCGCCCACCAGGGCCGGGCCGCTGGCCGAGTGGTGCGGCATTCGCACAGGACGAGTAGCTAACAACGCCTTGTTTTTACCTAACAGGCCTACTGAAGAATATACACGAGTGGTCTCAAGCGACTCTTCCAGACTCAAAGGCGGCAGAATGGTCGCCAATCTTTGCGCCAGCATCGTCTTTCCTGCTCCGGGCGGGCCTATCATCATTATATTGTGTCCGCCGGCGCCGGCGACCGTCAGCGCCCGTTTGACACTTTCCTGTCCCTTAACATCTGCAAAATCAACTTCATAATTCGATGCTACGTTAAAAAGCTCCTCCACATTAACGGTGGTCGTTTCCAGCGGCAGCTGTCCGGAAAGAAAACTGACCGCCTGAGCGAGCGAGCCGACACCATATACCTCAGTATCCTGAACCACCGCACCCTCCTCGGCGTTTTCCAGAGGCACAATCATTCGGCTAAAACCGTTTGCAGCGGCGGTCATCGCCATACTCAATACGCCGTTGACCGGTCTTACCCTTCCGTCCAGGGCCAGCTCGCCGACAATAATAAAATCGCCAACAACCAAACTGACCAAAGTGCCCTGGCCGATGAGCATCCCTAAAGCGATAGGCAAATCGAAGGCAGGACCCGCCTTTTTCACATCGGCGGGGGCCAGATTTACCAGCGACTGCGTTTTGGGATACTTGTAGCCGCTGTTAACAATTGCGCTTTTGACTCTCTCGGTGCTTTCTTTCACGGCGGCATCAGGCAGGCCTACAATCAGCGACTTTTCAAATCCGCCCCGTGCAACGTCAACTTCAACCTCGCAGATTATCCCTTCAATTCCTTCAAGCGTAACACTGTGCAGTCTGGCCAACATAGCTTTGCCTTCCTTGTTTTTAGATTTGAAAAGTGCTTTTCATAACACTGCGCCGGTCTCTACCGCCACCTTCTAAACCTCTGAAACAGCCGATTCGTTCCCGCCACAAAACCTTCGCAAAATTACTTTCCACGAAAGAATACCAGATGAGGAGTATTAAGTCAAATAGCATAAGGAGCTTACAGCAACAAGAAAAATTTCCAAAAAACCTTTTTTCTCACCATATTCTCATCTTGGGCTTGGTAATATAGGGCTTGACAATGCCTGTGTGGGTGTCTATTCCTATGCAGGGCGGCCTGACCACGGTGGCAGGCTGTAGAATTATGGTCTTTTGTTTAAGGAGATTTAAGATGGTAGAGAAACATTGGAAACTAATTGGTTTGGTGGTCATTATTGCCTTGATGACGTGCCCTGTGACATTCGCGGACAAGGACAAGGGCAGCGTGGCATCACGGGTTGAGCAGCTCGAGAAGCAAATGTGGGGGGCAGCGAAGAAACTTGATTTTGAGCGGGCAGCTTCTCTGCGGGACCAGTTGAAAAAGCTGAAAATGGTACCCCGGATTGAGCAGATTGAGAAGCAAGTGTGGAATGCAGCGAAGAAATTGGATTTTGAGCGGGCAGCTTCTCTGCGGAACAAATTGAAAGGTCTCAACTCCGGCGGCATGCCGAACGGGGACAAGCCCATTGTTAATGGTAGTAACGACAGCGGGTACAGTGTATTTAAGCTTTATCGTGTTGCAGACGGTACGTTGGTGGAGAATTTTTATATTGAAAAGGGCAAATCCACTATTTCCGAGCGTGGTGGGGGAATGTACATACAGGGGTATGGGCCGTGTACCATTAAGAATTGTATCTTCGACAATAATTTGGCTAACAAGTTGGGTGGGGCACTGTATATTGAATTTCATAATCCCACGATACAAGACTGCGTTTTCAAAAATAATGAAGTCAAGTATAGCCCGGCGCAAGGTGGCGCGATATATACGTGGTTTTGCGAGGGAGATATTATTGGGTGTAATATTGGACTGGAGGTCTCCAATTATGCGCCTTCGTCAGATAGTGATGAGATTTATACTGGTTCGGGTCTTAGCGAGTACGTTCCAACCTATCAGGATTGCGGTATCCGAGGTGGGCTTTATGGCAACTACTGTGACTATGATACTACGCCGCCAATTGATGGCGGCGGCAATTACCAATAATCCTGAATGTAACTGTGCCACCAATGATAAAGCTCGGAGCGGTTTGTGTATAAAACAAGGAGAGAATCGGTTTTTATCGGTCTTACACTAAATTTTTCGTTAACAAATAGCCGATGTAAAGCAGAGAAAGGAAATTTTGAAGGGGAAACGGCAATGGTAAAGAAATTTGCAATTCTATTATCAGTAGCATTAATTGTAAACGTAGCACAAGCAGATATTGTCTATTTTGCTGATGAAAATCTTGAAGCCGCCGTATGCTTTAAGCTTGGGATAAGTCCACCCGTTACCGAAGCCGAGATGTTAAACCTGAGTCATCTATTAGCTGACGGCCAAAATATTAACGAACTGACCGGCCTTGAGTACGCAACAAATTTAATAAGCTTGCGTCTTTACAGCAATCAGATTACTCACCTTTCCTCCCTCTCGGGTTTGATGAATCTGGATGATTTGTACCTAGGGTACAATCAGATTACCGATACTTCCACGCTTTCGGGCCTGGCAAACTTAGGGTCACTGGATCTTAGCGGCAATCCTATCAGCAATTTTTCAGGTCTTTCTGGCCTTTCTGGTCTGTGGCTTCTGGCTTTGTGTGGTAATCAGATTAGTGACATTCCCGACCTTTCAGGTTTGACAACTCTGCATCAACTCTATCTTGGTGCTAATGAGATCAGCGACATTTCTGCCCTCTGGAATCTGGCCCAGCTGTCGTATTTGTATCTTGATAATAATCAAATCAGCGACATTTCTGCACTTTCAGGATTAACTAATCTGGAGTATCTGGACCTCCGCAGCAATCCATTAAACAATGACGCTTACAATATTTTTATTCCACAGATTCTCGAAAACAATCCCGGCATAGAGGTTCATTACGATCCTATCCCCGAACCGGGGACAATTCTGCTGCTTGGCTTAGGCAGCCTGGCATTGCTCAAGAAACGCAAAGCATAAAACTGTTTACCGACAATTAGCAACTGTGTGATCGAAGACAATGATTCCATCAATGGCGGCGGCAAACCCACTAAGTAGTAGTAACGATTGGCTTGGTGGTTTGGATAGAAAAAGAAGCTAATATCCGATGAAGAAGTCGTGGAGATAATTATGAATAAACTTTGGCTGAAAATAACTGGAATCGCAGTTTTAGCCTTGGTGGCGGTAATCGTGGTTCATGCTTTTTGGTTTGCTGAAACACCGCCACAGAAAGAGAACAAGGACGATTTGAAGACCCCACTAAACGCGCAACACTCAAAGGCAGAAAAGTTGTATCAGACTGCTTTGCTTCATACACCCGGCAAGTCCCCAGAACCGGGTTATAGAATAATGATAGATTATTGCCGGAAGATACTTCGGGAATATCCGGATAGCCCACAGGCCAAAAAGGCAAAAGAATTACTGCAACAATATAATATCACCGAGCGAGAGATGAGCCTTCTGTATCCGAGCAAGCCTCACAAGTATTCGACTGCTTCTGGCGGGGCGATTCATCCCGCAAGGACGCAGGGGTTCACTGTGGTTTGGGCTTGGCTTTAGTTCAAAGGATCGTCAGGGCATTAGGTGGTTACACCATTGTTGATGTACAAAACACCGAGATATTCACGATACGGCTGGCCTTACCGGCCAGGGGACCCAGCACTAATTTTTACTAATCGACAGTGGATACAAATATATCTTGCACTGTTAAAAATTAGTGCTGGGGGTATCCGATAGCAAACAACGCCATATTTGATACGTTGAAAATATGTATTGTCCTCGTTTTCCGATTCAGCCAACATACTTTGCCTTGGTTAATTAACTACTCACCAATCACCAGGTTAGCCGCCTTTGTACTTTTCCCAATAGTCGGGAAAGAATTCTTTGGCCTTGGCCTCCAGTTCCTGGTCACTGATAGCGGTCAGACGACCATGTTCATCATACTGGTCGATGACCCAGCGGGCCAGTTTGTGGATTTTAATCTTGTTGATTCTCTCTTCGCCCTTGAGGCCGAAAAACTCATTCACCCAGTGGGCCACACCATCGGCGCCGCTTTTGTCGGTGATAGCGACGCGAGGCGGTCGGCCGAGCAGCTTTTCGGTGTCGAAAATGTTATATATCTGCTCGTCCCGGCGAAGCCCGTCGGCGTGAATTCCGGCCCGCGTAGTATTGAACGACCTGCCCGCAAACGGATAGTTCTCTGGAATTGGCAGACCAATGGAACGCATATAGTCGGCCAGCTCAGTAATCACCATTGTGTCAATTCCGCACAGGTCGCCCTTTAGCGCGATGTACTCGAAAATCGCCCCTTCGAGAGGAGGATTTCCTGTCCGTTCGCCGAAGCCGAACAGCGTGGTGTTCACCACGTCGCAGCCGTACAGCCAGGCTGTCCCGGCGTTAGTATGGACCTTGTGGAAGTCATTGTGTCCGTGCCACTCCAGGCGGTCACTCGGCATGCCGCACTCGCGGTTCAGTTTGTAGATAAGTTTCGGGATGCTTCTCGGCAGTTCAGCTCCAGGATAGCTGATTCCGAAACCCATAGTATCACACAGACGAATCTTGACGGAGAGCTCCTCCGGCACCTGACTGCTTATTTCCATCAGCCGGTCGACGAACGGAAAGACAAACCCGTCGATGTCCGCACGGGTCAAATCTTCGAGGTGGCAGCGAGGACGAACGCCGGCCTCGAAGGCCGCCTCCACAATCTCGCAATACCTATCCATGCATTCGGCACGGCTGCGGAATTTCAGCTTATGGAATATGTGGTAGTCAGAGCAGCTTGTGAGTATGCCGCTTTCTTTTAGCCCCGCCTCTTTGACCAGAGGAAAGTCACCTTTGACCGCGCGAATCCAGCCGGTGCACTCAGGATATTTATGCCCCAGCGCCCGGCAGCGGTCAAGCGTCTCGCGGTCGTTCTTGGTATAAAGGAAAAACTCCGTCTGCCGTATCACCCCGTTCGGGCCGCCAAGACGGCTCATAAGGTCATAGATGTGAACCATCTGGTCAATAGTATAAGGCGGGCGGGCCTGCTGGCCGTCGCGGAAAGTCGTGTCCGTAATCAAAATGTTCCTGTCTTTAACTGCCCTGAAGTCAAACTCCACCGCTTTGCCGTCAATGTATTCAACAACCGGGCCTTCGAAACGAATCAGCGGAGGCAAACTGTACTGGTAGATATCCTCCAGCAGGTTCGGCTCCTTTGCATCCACCAGGGGATGCTGTTTTCTCGCTTTATCCATTGTAAGTCCTTCCGTTTGTCAGAAATCAGAAGTCAGAGTCTGTCATCTGTCCTCTGTCATCTGTCCTCTGTCTTCTGTCTTCTGTCCGTACCTCCGTCTCGCCGCCCCCTCTTCAACTTCGCCTCAATCGCTTTAGAGGTCTTGGTGACTGATAGTCCTCCCAGTGCAGTACACCGCAACTGA
>DAOVNI010000221.1 GCA_030630315.1 Phycisphaerae bacterium
AGTATGGTACAAACAATGGAAGGTGCGATGGCAACAATCAACGATGCCCTCGTGCGTATGAAACAGCTGGCTGAACAGGCGGCTACGGGTGTATACTCTTCGGCACAGCGTGGCATTATGAATTCTGAGTTTGAGGAGATGGCCGCAGAAATCGACCGTATTGCACAGTCAACTGTGTTCAACAGCGTCACGCTGCTCGACAGTGCTTCGGACAACGTAGACGTCCACTTCGGTCAACGTGCCGATGGTGCCGACGATAAGATTACAGTCGAGGCTGTCAACATGAGGATTGCCTCCGGTCTTCAGATCGACAGCGACAGCATTGACATTACCGACACAACCAACGCATCCAATGCTTTGACTGCGGTTACAAGCGCAATCACTACCTACGCAGATGCTCGTGCAACCTTCGGTTACAAGATGAACCGTATGGAAAGTACAGCTCAAGTTCTTGGAATTCAGGGCGAGAACCTGGCGACAGCCGAATCACGAATTTCGGATGTCGATGTGGCTACCGAGATGACTAATTTGACGAGAAACCAGGTGTTGGCACAAGCTGGTATCGCTATGCTGGCTCAGGCAAATACAATGCCTCAAATGGCATTAGCACTGCTCAGATAACGGTAGCAGCAGCCGAGTATTAAATGACAACTGGGGGAGATGACTGTGGCATAAACCATCGGTCATCTCCCCATAAGTTAAACACCAGGATAACAAAGCACCCCGGCTTGAAAAGCTGTAAGCAAGCAAGGTTTTTAAGGCCTTTGAAAATATAACGGAGTAACGCTATGAACGGACTCGAAGCATATCAGGATGCCGCAGTTACCACACAGAGCAAAGGTCGGCTCATTGTCCTCCTTTACGATGGTGCAATCAAATTTATGAGGCTGGCAGTCAGCGAGTTGGAGAAAGGCAACTACGAAGCAAAGGGCCGATACATAAACAAGGCAATAGACATAATCAACGAGCTCAATGCTGTTCTGGATACCGACGCCGGCGGCGAAATAGCCACCAACCTTCGCAAGCTCTATTCTTTTATGTGTAATCGCCTCTCCCAGGCCAATATGAAACGCGACCCTCAAATAATTCGTGAAGTAATCACTCTAATGGAAGAGCTAAATCAAGGCTGGAAAGCTATCGGCGGCTAAAATTATACATCCCCTCCTGCTGCACACCACAAAACACTTTATTATGTCCCTTCACCGCTGCTGTCGGGATAATCACCCTGTTCCTGTGTAAGTTTGTCTATTCCGACCGAACCTTAGAGTCAAACTCATCCCTAAAAAGTTGGCCAAAAACCACCATTTTCACCGATGATATCTACGGTAAGACTCTACTCAAATGCTTCGGCGGCAGATTTATCCACGAAGTAATATTGGAGTACATAGGCTAAGTTGGCTGTGTTAGAACAAGGTCCAGATGAGTCAAGGCGAAAGCGGGAAAACAGAACAGTCTCTCACCTCCAGGCAGAGCAATCACAAGCACGACCTGCCGCAATTCCTCGCCAGGGCCAACGCCGCCGCTGACGCTGGACGAATTGAGGAAGCGACCCGTCTTCTCAATGATGATGCCGTCGAGCTCGTCCGGGAAATGGTGGAAAACGACCCATCCCGCGTGTTTGTTATGTATGCGCTTGCGACTGCCTTCCGTAAAACCGGACAGATGCGCAGGGCCGAAGATTGGTACAAAAAAATCCTGAAAGGGGGGCGGGACAATTCGGCCTACAACGAGCTGGGAACTATCTGCAGGGCTCAGGGACGTCTGTCCGAGGCAATACAGTATCGAAGAAAAGCCCTCCAGGCATATCCAAATGACGCAGGAATCTGTAATAACCTTGCCAGGGACCTGATACAGGCCGGTGAAATAAAAGAGGGTTTCGACCTGTTGCGAAAATCGGTGGAAAAGGCGCCAAGGCATGCGGATATCCGCTCCAATCTCCTCAATCACCTCCATCATCTGCCGGATTTGGACCCGCAGGCGCTTTTTGATGAGCATGAGCAATGGGGCCGGATTCATGCCCCGCCAACCCTGGCCAGGGCGTCTCACGATAACGCTGCCGACCCTGACCGTCGGCTTCGCATTGGTTACATCTCGCCTGATTTTCGTACACATTCGGTAGCGTATTTCTTTGGGCCGCTGCTCGATGGACACGACCGCCAAAACGTAGAAGTTTACGGATATGGCAGCGTTGCCTTCCCTGACCGGATGACCGAACGCCTTAAACGAAAGTTCGACCACTACCGAAACGTCCGCGGCCTGCGCGATGAAGCGGTTGCCCGTATTATCGAACAGGACCGCATCGATATCCTCGTGGAGCTTGCAGGACACTCCGACGGCAATCGCCTCCTTGTCCTGGCACGTAAGCCCGCTCCTATCCAGGTTACCTACCTGGGTTATCCCGATACAACAGGAATGCAGGCGGTCGATTATCGTTTGACCGATAGTTTGGCCGACTCGCCCCAATCACAGCGGTTCCATACCGAAGAATTGGTCTTTTTGCCGGACGGGTTTCTTTGTTACAGGCCTGCCGATTTTGCTCCCCACGTGGCGTCTCTCCCGGCCATCCGAAAAGGTTATATCACCTTCGGGTCGTTTAATAATAGCTGCAAAATAAATCCGTTAATCATCGCACTCTGGGCACAAATCCTCAATGCTCAGCCTGGTTCCCGTCTTCTGCTGAAGTTCAGAGCAGGTGATGACCGGCAGGTAAGGGACGATTACTTCCGCCGGTTCGAGCGATTGGGAATCCCGCGAGACAGACTGGATATCTGTGGCTTTAAATCTGCCGTTGAACACTTGCAATTGTACGGCGAGGTGGACATTGCTCTGGACACCTATCCGTATAATGGCACTACAACTACCTGCGATGCCCTGTGGATGGGCGTACCCGTAATCTCGCTGGTCGGCGAATGTCATGTTTCCAGGGTGGGACTCAGCATATTAACTCGCGTGGGTCTGGAGTTTTTTGCGGCCTCGACGCAACAGGAGTATATTGCCAGGGCCGCCTCGCTTGCGGCCAAACCCCACGCCCTTGCGAAGATTCGAGCTTCAATGCGGCAGCGAATGCTCGCCGGAAAGATGTGCGACGCAAACGGCTTTGCCCGCAGTGTGGAAGCGGCCTATCGAAAAATGTGGCAACGATGGTGCCGAACTCGCACCTTGATACTCGCTGCCGGATGCTCGCAAAAAACGAGGGTCGAGAGTCGAGAATCGAGAATCGACAAACGGGTATCCGCCATTAGGCGTCCTGCGGAGAGTATCGGGAATCGAGAATCGAGGCCGACTTTCAAACTGAAAAAATCGCTTTTGTCGATTGACGAATATGCAGTCCGAGAGGGTCTCTCCAGGGACATCATTGAGCACTGTGGAAAGCTGGGAATTGTCCTGATAAGGAAATACAAAGGCAAAACCTTTGTTGTCGATCTGCCTCTCAGCCCATATTCTTATATCCCTGAAACTACCACAGACACACAAAAGGATTATGGGAAAAAGTAACCCGTGAGCAATTGCCCGAATGGCTGCAAAGAATGAAACCAAACCTGCTGAACAAATAATCTCAGCCACAGAGAACACAGAGAACACAGAGATTTTTGATATTGTCATTCCTGTGAAACTTGTCCTCCGTAAGGAGTCCATAGGACTGAGCAACGCTCCGCAGAGCAACATGGGTGCCCCTTTTGAAATTGGTCCCCGGTTTGAGGATTCCGAGAAGC
>DAOVNI010000173.1 GCA_030630315.1 Phycisphaerae bacterium
CCGATACCTGTGCCGCCTTAAGGGCTTCGGAGCTCGATGCAGACCTGCTCATAAAGGCAACAAAGGTCGAGGGTGTTTACAGTGACGACCCCGAAAAAAATCCAGATGCAGAATTGTTTGAAGAATTATCTTACGATGAGGTGTTAAAGAAAAACCTTAGAGTAATGGACCATTCGGCAATAAGTCTCTGCAGGGACAACAATATTCCTATCATTGTTTTGAATATTTTCAAAAAGGGAAACATAACAAAGGCCCTTTGCGGTGAGCAAGTCGGCACCAAAATAGTAACGCGTCGTGCGTGATGCGTATCACGTGAAGGAAAAGACCAAATACGATATACGCAATACGAAATGAGGCTACGGATGCCCGCTAAGGAAATACTCTCCGAGAGCAAATCTAAAATGAAAAAGGCGCTCGAAGTCCTGCACGATGAATTAAAAACCGTTCGGACTGGAAAAGCTTCTACGGGGCTGGTTGAAAATATAAAGGCCGATTTTTACGGCACGCCTACGCCCTTAAAACAGATGGCGACCCTCGCAACGCCAACGGTGGATATGATTGTGATTAAGCCGTTCGACCCCGCTTCGGTCAAAGAAATCGAAAAGGCAATCAAAAGCAGTGACCTGAGCATTGCGCCGGTCGTGGACGGCAAACTAATCCGCCTCAACATTCCGCCGCTCAGTGAGGAAAGAAGAAGGCAGCTCGCCGGCCAGGCCAAACAGATGGGCGAGCAGACAAAGGTTACTATTCGCAATATACGAAGAGACGCAAATAAGCAGCTCGAAAAGGAGCAGAAAGACAAACTCATTACCGAAGATGACCTCCAGACCGGCAAGAAACAAATCGACGATGTTACCAGGGGATACACCGACAAGGTTGATTCCGTAATCAAAAGCAAATCCGACGAGATAATGCTCGATTGACCTTGATAAAAAGTCGATAAGTTATAAGTGCACAAGCCGGCCCCGCCGTTTTGCTTGCCCCACTGCCTTTTGGCAGGCAAGACGTGGGGCTTCGCAAAATCGAAGCAGCGGGGCTTGTGCTCTTTAGAATGCTGTTTTGATTTGGAACTTTAACTTTCTTTCGGGGGACAAGTAATGCAAGCCGAAAAAAAACCTAAAGCTGGGCCCCAAAGAAAAACCAGAACAAGAATACTCAAGTTGATATTGGCACTTGCAGTTGTTTTGATTGTGTTAGTGGTGTTTCTTGTGCCTGCATTTGTATCATCCGAGAAAGGCCGAAAAATAATACTGACCAAAATCAACAATTCCATCGACGGTAAAGCAGATTTTGCCGGCCTTTCAATGAGCTGGTGGAAAGGCATCAAGGTTATAGACTTCAGTTTTAACGATAGTGCCGGCCTCACTTTTGTTGAGATAAAACAAATCACTACAAAACCCCACTATGCTGCCATTTTATTTGGCACTTTATCCTTTGGGAAAACTACAATCGATGAACCGGTAATTGTGATAAATCTTAAACCTAAGCAGATACATAAAACCAAGGTCTCACCGCAAAAACCTGCCGGTAATAAAGAATCGCAGCTGCCGATGATACCAATCAAAAAAATCGACCTCACTGTTAATAACGGCAATGTGAAAGTAACCGATTCAAAAGCCAAAACCGTTGAGCTTTCGCAGATAAACTCGAAGGTAAATTTATTGCCGCCGCCCCGGCAAACAAATTTCGATATAGATATGGCCGTCGTTGATGAAGGCAAAGAGTCGAAGATTCACACAGACGGACGAATTAGTCCCGGTAAGGCAAAAACCGGCTGGACCCTCAAAGGTACCAGCGGCAATTTCTCCGTTCAGGTCACCGACCTGAACCTCCCATCTTTAGCTCCCTTCTTCGCATTAGCCGGTGTTGACGTTCAGGCCGAAGGACTGCTCTCCGCCAGTGTAATCGGCGAAGTTAAAGACGGCCAAATTGATAACTTGAGCGCAAAACTGAAAGGCAGGGATTTGGACGTAACCGGCTCCGAACTAAAAGGCGACAGATTCAAGACCCGCATTTTAGATATTGACGTAACACTTAAAAAATCGAAGAAACTCATAAACATTCAGAAGCTGCAAATTCAAACCGACTGGCTGACGGCGCAGGCAAGCGGTGATGTTCCGACCACGTTTGAGTCCCTGGCCGACTTCATAAAAGCCGACTCAATTTACAACTTAAAGGGCAGCTTCGATTGCGACCTCGCCGCGGCAAGCTCTTTAATGCCGCACACATTCAAATTGAAAGAGGGAACGAAAATAACTTCCGGGCAGCTTAGCGGCAATATTGAGACACTAACCGAAGCCGGCAAAAAGAAAATTGACGGCCGGGGAAGTCTCGTCGGATTAGGAGGGGTGGTTGATGGAAAGACGATTGCAATATCAGAGCCGCTAAGCGCGACCGCCGAAATAACTTCAGATAAAACCGGCACAAACTTTGACAGGTTAGATGTGTCGGCGGCATTTTGCCAGATCAATTGCACGGGCACCAGTGAATTACTCAAATACACTGCCAACGTAAATTTGGCAGGGCTTCAAGCTGAGTTAGGACAGTTTATAAACATAGGCCCATACAAAATAGCTGGTGAGCTTTTCAGCGAAGGTGAAATATCCGGCAGCAAAGATAAAATTAGTGTTGCCGGCTCATCCGCGGTTAAAAATCTTCGGTTGACTTCAGCGGAAGGCGTCAGTGCCTTCGAGCCGAAAGCCGATATAGATTTTTCAGTTATCGCTGATACGGCCAAGCATATTGTTGACGTTAATTTTATAAAGGCGGAGGCAAGTCTTGGCGAGGTCACCATAAAAGATTCGGTTCTGCCGTTGGGCAAAAAGGCCAAGAAACCTATGGACCTCGTTGTTTCCGCAAATGATGTTGACCTTGCGAAGCTTCAGCCGTTTGCGGTCTTATTCGCATCTTTTCCGAAGGAAATGCAATTGGCCGGCACCGCTCAATCAGATATCTCTCTCAACTCCGAAAAGCACATCTACAGAATCACAACCGACTCGACAAAAATTAAAAATCTAAAGCTCAGCTACCCGGGAAAGAAGCCTTTTGAGCCAAACGAAGTCTCACTCGTTTTTGACGCTGAAGTTAATCCCCGACAAAAGACTGTTAATGTCAAAAAGCTGCGATTGATAAGTCCGCAAATAAAGATTCACAAGGGCGAATTCAGCCGGGTCAGTAAAGCCGGCAAAACCAGGTTAGAGGGGCAGGTTGACTGCGAATATGACTGGTCGGCCCTCAGCACTATTGCCGGGCCGTTCTTGCCCGAGGGTCTGAAACTTCAAGGCAAAAGAAAAGACGCTATCAATTTCACCAGCGAATACCCAACCGGCCGGACAGACAAACTGTTGGCCAACCTTACCACAAAGGCCAAATTGGGCTTCGAAAGGGCTTATTATAAGGGGCTGACTTTCAGTCCGACCGAAGCCGAGATTCGGATTTTGAAAGGTCTTTTTACAATCTCTCAATTTTCGTCAAAGGTCAACAATGGGGTATTTAGATTTGCTGGTGAAGCGGATTTCAAGCAGAAGCCAACGATATTAACAACGTTGGGGCCGATTCAAATAGCAGAGGGTATTCAACTCAACGATGAGATGTCGAGAGAGTTTTTGGTGTATATAAATCCTATTTTTGCGGATGCATTTAATGTCAGCGGCGCGGGGAGTCTAAATTGTGAGCGGCTTGTGCTGCCGTTGCGAGGCAAGTCTAAGAAAGAACTTGAAATTGTCGGCACCTTATGGGCCGATAATATTAATATGCGTCTTTCGCAGTCCGGTTTGCTCGGCCAGCTTCTTTCTCTGGCCGGTTTGCACTTGAGAGAGCAAAATATCAGGGTACACCCAACAAAATTTATTTTGCAGAACAGCCGTCTTAGATATGACGATATGCAGGTAGATGTGGGTGATAATCCGGTTAATTTCGAAGGCGTTATCGGGCTGGACAAGAGTTTGGATATGGTTATAACTTTGCCTTACACTATAGATGGCAGAACGGTAAGGGTCGGTGAGGAAAAATCCGGAAAAAGAATACAGATACCGCTTAGAGGAACCATCGAGAAGCCCGAACTTGACCTCGGCAAGCTGCTCGAAATGCAATTGAGAAAGCAATTAGAGCAGGAATTGTTAAAGGGGCTTGAGGGATTGTTTAAGTAAATAAGGTGAGGCGTAATTCAAAGTTGAAAGGGGACAGAGATGCTGAAGCTAACGAAGCTTTTAACCACGCCAACTGCACAGCTTGGTAAAGGAAGTCGCTTTGTGGTTTTTCAAATTAAACTCTGGTCACACTGTACAAGGCTGTTGATAAAGAACCGCGCGGGCCAGCAGGCCGCCGCCCTGTCATATCATACAATTTTCGGAATTGTCCCGCTGACCATCTTATTACTTTTAATATTTCGATTATTCCCCGCTTATAGTAACGTAGGCGAGGAAGTAAAAAATGTAGTTTATGCACAGC
>DAOVNI010000188.1 GCA_030630315.1 Phycisphaerae bacterium
CTGGCGGCATGGTGGCTGGATGAGCAACTGTGGCCGTAATCGGCGTTGAGATCGCCTGAATTGGCAAATAATGTACCTCCTTCTCCTTGCTTTCTTGCGAAAGCAAGAAACGAGGCACTAGTTCGGGGCCTATGCTGATTGATTCGGTATAGGCCCCGGTTGTTTTTGGTATCACATCGTGTGTATTGCGTGATGCGGAGCCCCGTAAGACCAACGGCCAGCTTACGGGGCGAGCAGGGGGGTTGACCCCGACCCCTGCGGCAGGGGCGGGGTGAATATCGAATTTTAGCTTCTAAACCCCGTTAGAAATTCCATAACGAGCTAATAATATGATACAAAAAGCGAAAATTTCTAACGGGGTAAACCCGCAGGCGTATTTGACCGATACGTTACATAGATTTGTGCTGAGTGAGGGACCAATCGTCCTATAAGAAAAGGTATGGTCAATTTGCCTTTGCGGCTGGAGCCGGAAGACTCCTGGCCGGGCGGGAGTGAGCCATAGCGTTTGATGTTACCATAAAGGAATACCTGAAAGAAATCGACGAAGCATCGCTGCTGACTCTGGAACAGGAGCACTTCTTAGGCAAACTGGTTGTTGAAGAGAACGACCCGTGGGCGAGGGAACAATTGGTGCGAAGCAATCTGCGGCTGGTCGTTAATATCGCCAAGAAGTACGGCAACCGGGGGATGAGTCTTGGTGACTTGATTGAGGAGGGAAATCTCGGGCTTATAAGGGCTGTTGATTACTTTGACCCCGACCGCGGCACCCGGTTCAGCACGTATGCGGCCTGGTGGATAAAGCAAAGTATCAAGCGGGCACTGCTGGAAAACATTCAGCCGGTGCATATTCCCACCTATATGGTTGCGCTGATAAATCAATGGCGGCATACCGCGGCAGAACTGGAAAGCAGACTCGGCAGGACGCTGGACGTCGAAGAAATGGCCGATATTATGTACCTGCCGCTGCGGAAGGCAAAAATCATACATCGGATTGTCGAGGTTCTTAGCTCCGTGATGGATACCGGCGGCACCGACGGGTCGGACGAAAATGAAATGCTCGAAGCGACTCTGGAGGACAAAGAAACCGGAAAGCCCGAAGATGCACTGGTTGCGGATGAGGAAAGAGCGAAGGCTTTGGGGCTGCTTAACGAAATCGACCCGAGAGAAGCCGATGTCTTGAGGTTACATTACGGCCTGGACGGAACAAAGGCGATGACACTCAAGGAAATCGGCAAACAATTAGGCCTGACACGAGAGCGGATTCGCCAGATTCAGCGTGGTGCACTTACCAAGCTTTATGAATATATGAATGAAGAATAGCGCCAAACGATAAGTCAATAAAGCTTGCATTTCGTCGGTAATATGCCAACAATAGATAACGGTGACTGAACGTGCTGTTTGTCTAAGCAAATATAATGTGAATAGATGTCAGGGAGGTCAGATAAATGGCAACCCGGGGAATTGAGCTGGAAAAATACATTCGCAGCATACCTGACTGGCCGAAAAAAGGGATTTTGTTTCGCGATATCACGCCATTGTTAGCTGACGCCAGGGCGCTTGCAGCAGCGGTGGATGCTTTATGCGCTGGTTTTACAGGGGCGGACCCCGTTAGAAATTCTGCAATGGGCGATGTGATACAAAACGGGAAGATTTCTAACGGGGCGGACATCGAATATGTTGCCGCTGTGGAGGCGAGGGGGTTTATATTCGGTGCGGCGGTTGCAAGAAAACTCGGAGTCGGCTTTGTGCCCATACGCAAGAAGGGCAAGCTGCCTTTCAAGACCGAAAGTGTTACCTACGATTTGGAATACGGCACCGACACTTTAGAAGTGCACAGTGATGCTGTAAGCAGGGCGGCGAGGGTTTTGATGGTTGACGATTTGTTGGCAACGGGCGGGACAATGGCGGCGGCCTGTAAGCTCATCGAAAAAATAGGCGGGCAGATTGCGGGGATAGCGTTTCTTATCGAGCTTGGCGAATTGGCCGGCCGAGACAAACTGAGCGGGTACAAGATTAAGACCGTTATATCTTATTGATTGCTTTTTCGACAGAATCCTGCGGCAAGATTGTGATAGGCAAACCAAAATGCCACCCAAATCAAGCCCCAATGGCCTGAAACACGTCGGTTCAAGCCAAAATGGGCCATAAGGCACTCACCAGAAGATGGTCATTTCTGAAAAAAACTGGAAAATTTTTCAGAATTTGCTTGCATTATCGTGCATATTGTGTCATATTGCTACATATTAGTGAGGATGTTACGCTATGCAGTTAATGTCAATAGAGGATTTGGCGGTTTATTTAGGCGATTCAAAACGGACGATTTACAAGTACATCGCCAGCGGAGATTGCCCGCCTTATATCCGGATAAGCACTAAGAATATCAAGTTCGACCGGGCGGACGTAGATGCCTGGCTGAAATCCAAAAAAGTCAACCCAAAACAAATAAAGGAAAGGAAAAAGAAATGATAGACACTATTCTGGCTGCGACCGAAGCTGTAAAAACTTTCACACGTTTTTCCATTGTCGGTATACTTTTGTTTCTTTGCTATGGATTTATTGTCGCGCTGGTTATCATTGGCCTGGTTCGATTGGTCAAATTTTTGGGCACTGCAAACAAAGAGATGAAGCTGACGCGTATGGAGATGGGCAAGCTGGCTGAAGAAGTTCATCTCTTGCGGCAGGAGCTGAAGGGCGGAAAGGAACAAGATTCTCCGGCCGAAACAGAGTAAGGCATTTTGGACAAGGGTACGTGGAGAAAGAAAGGAAAAAGAAATGATAAACAATATTTTAGCTTTTTGGACCCCAGGACCAATTGAGTTGCTCATTCTTATTTTGTTCGGCATACCAGTTCTTTTGATAATTCTGTTCGCCAGATTCCTTTTACGGAACAAAAGAGAAAATGTAAGACTCCGCCTGGAAGTAGGCAAGCTTGCTGAGGAGCTTGAGCAGATGCGAAAGCAAGTAGAAGAGGGCAAAAAAGACAAGTCTTCGGCTGAATCAGGATGATGTTTTTATCGCGGTGGCGATTCGGTCGTTGCCGTTGGGGTCTTTTTCGATTTTGATTTCGGCGAAAGAGCCGGTTTGTTCGAGCAGCTCCTTAATTGCCGGCCCTTGTGCGTAACCTATTTCCAACATCAATGCAGCATCGGGTTTCAGAAACCGGTCTGCTTTTTCAATAACTCTGCGGTAAATCTTTAGGCCATCGTCTCCTGCGAACAGGGCCAGCTTTGGCTCGTAATCTTTTACATTTTTGTCGAGCTTTTCAAACTCGGGCGCGCTTACATAAGGCGGATTGCAAACAATCAAATCAAATTTGCCTACGTCCAATTGGGGGACAAAGGCGTCGAATAAATCGCCGCATAATAGCCTGATTCGCTCGCCTAATTGGTGCTTTTCGACGTTTTTAGCGGCAATATTAAGGGCGGCATCGGAGATGTCCGTTGCGATTATGTCTGCATCGGTGAAGTTTTTGGCTATTGCGATGGCGATGCAGCCGCAGCCGGTGCATAAGTCGCAGATGAATTGTTTGCCGGTGCGTTTTCGCAAAAATTCGATGGCACGTTCGACGAGCAGTTCCGTCTCCGGCCGAGGAATCATACAATCAGGTGTTACGTTTAGCTCCAGAGAATAGAATTCGGTTTTGCCGGTCAGGTACGCAACAGGTTCGTGTTGCCCGGCCCGTTCCACCAAATCGTGCAGCCGGTCTAATTGCTGTTTGTGGACGGGTTTGTCGAATTGTGTGTATAATTCGATGCGCTTCATCGCCAGGATGTGGCTGAGCAGAAGTTCGGCGCTCAGGCGCGGCGAATCGATACCCTTATCGGCGAAGTGTTCGGTAACCCAGTTTAAGAGCTTCTGTATCGTCCAGTTTTGCATTGCCAGATTATAGCTGGGGCAAAGAAAAGTGAAAAACAAAAAGAACTCACAGAGAGTGCGCTGGGTTTGAAATTGGCTTTGTTTGGCTTTGTATTGGGTTTGTATTGGCTTTGTTTTGGCTTTGATTGGCTTTGTATTGGGTTTGATTGGGTTTGAATTGGGTTTGTTTTCACCAAGTGTCCAATTGGAATTATTTTCATAATCCGTTGTATTATATGGATTTACGTTCATTTGAGCATCTAGCAAATTGGCTTTGTTTTGCATAAAAAGAGCTGATTTGTAAAGCGCTCTCTACAGATGTAGAGGATTCAAGACCCAAGATGCAAGA
>DAOVNI010000189.1 GCA_030630315.1 Phycisphaerae bacterium
GCATAGTACAAATCGACGTATTTGGTATTCATTCTTTTCAGCGAGACCTGAAGACGCTCTTCCACCTTCTCGGCGGTTATTGCCCCCCAGAAGATCGCCGCCTTGCTTACAATGAACAGTTTCTTTCTGGCCTTCGGGTTCTTCGAGAGGAATTTACCTATCCCGAGCTCTGCGTTTCCACGACCATAGTTGTAAGCTGTATCCCAATAGGTAACCCCCCATTCGAGGGCTTTTCTTAAAACGATTTGCTTATCAGTAAAACCAAAGTCTCCCCCCAGACACAGGCAGGAGACCTCGACGCCTATTTTGCCTAACTTTCGCCTCGGCATCTGTGGGATTTTGGTTTTTTTTGGTTTTGGTGGAGCATTAGGGTCGCTGGTCTTCGGTTCGCCTGGGCCGGCTGTTGCTTCAGCCGAACCCCGTATTAAATACGGGGCCAATCCAGTCGCTCCCATAGTTTTCAAGAAATTCCTTCTGTTGATTTTGTTGTGTTTTTCCTTCATCGCATTAACCTCCGAAAGCAATTAATGTTTAAGCAATAACTTTCTATCTGCACTTCTTGTTTCATTTTCCGCAGAGACCCTTATAGCTTTTCTGCCGCTTACGGGGCATTCGTGCTCGCAAACTCCGCAGCCGATACATTTTTCAATATCAACGAAAGGTCTTTGCAGGCGAACCTGAACCTCAATTTTGCTGCCTGCAGCGGGGATTTTTTCGAATTGCTCATTAGGTGAAATTATGATGGTGTTTTGTGTATTTGCTGCGATTTTGCTGCGTTCATCACCTTCGACGGCACAATAATAATCGCCGGTGGCAAATTTGGCAGGCACAATGTTCTCTTCAACTTCCACAGTATTATCTGTGGCTTTCTTTACAGTCAAAATGCCATCTCTTATTGTATTGAAGCATTCCTCCGTATAAATTGCCTTTGGGCTAAGCGGACAGTTTTCTTCGCAGACTATGCAGGGCTTGTCCATCGCCCAGGGAAGGCACCTGTTTTGGTCAACAAAAGCGGTGCCCAGCTTGATTGGCCCGACGTCGGCAAACTCGTCGGTTCCGAGTTTTTCCGCAAGTGTAATCGGACGAATAGCCGAGGTCGGGCAAACCTGCCCGCAGGCCACGCAGTTTAGTTGACAGCCGCTTGAGCCGATTCGATTGTTCAGCACGGGGGTCCAGAGATTTTCCAGTCCTCCCTGTATGCCGCCGGGCTGGATAACATTTGTGGGGCAGACCCGCATACATTGGCCGCACTTGATACATCTCTTTAAGAATTCCTCTTCCGACAATGCGCCTGGCGGGCGAATGACCTTATGGTACCAGTTGCTGCCGAGTTTGTTGCTAAGCCTGACTGCCGGTACCGCAATGATACCGCCGGTGAGTGAAAGCACAAAGCCCCTGCGAGAGATGTCCGGATTTGTGATTTCGCCTGCCAGTGACGGTTTCGTCTGGTAGGTGATTACTTCGTCCTTGCAGTCCCGGCGGCAATTAAAGCAAAGTACGCATTCACTTATTCTTATATTGCCGCTGGGCTGGCAGGCGCCTTCGCAGGAGCGGTCGCACAATTTGCAGTCGATACATTCGCTCTGGTTCTTGCTGATTCGCCATATAGCAAATCTGCCGAGGATGCCGAATAATGCGCCAAGCGGACAAATGAATCTGCAGTAGAATCGGGGGATAGTCAGGTTAAGCAAGACCGCTGTCAGGAATATCGTTAGTATCAGCCATGCACCCTCGTAAAAGCGTGCCGTTGCTGAGACGAGGTTGGCGGGTCTATCGGCAAGAGGCAATAATACGAGGTTAAAAGAGCGGGTTATCAACGGTATAGGGTCGAGCAGGCCCGTCTGCAAAGTAGCCCCTATCGATGGAAACGCAGCCATAAACAGAAAAAATATGAGAATGAGGTATTTTATGCACTGCGCTTTTCGGTATTTGTTGAGCTGGATTTTTTGGGCGGCGGTCTTTTTTCGATTGCCTAAAAAGCCCACAAAGTGATGCAATGAGCCGAAGGGACAAATCCAGCTGCAGAAGAACCGCCCGAATACTATTGTCAATATAATCGTAGCCAATGCCCATAAAAGAGGCCAGTAGAGAGTATGTGTAGTTAATATTGTCCCGATTGCCACCAGCGGGTCGAGCTGTAAAAACCAGTTAACGGGCCAGCCCCGCAACTGCCACAATTTCTCGCCTACGGTGGCGACTATGCAGAACCAGACGAACATCGAGAAAAAGAAGGCCTGGCTTATTTGTCTAACTGTTACAATCTTCATATTTACATTTTTAACTTACCGTGGCGTATTGGTTTGAGTGATTCATAATCAGTGGTTCCGGCATCGGCGATTTGTGCTTTGGCAAGGTAAGGCAGGTCCGAGGCCTTCAAATTTAGAAGACTGCAGCCATAGGCATCGGCCGCCACCATATCACAACTTGCAATCAGCGTGTTTGCGCGTCTCAAATCTTCGACAGAGCCTCCCGTTGGGCCATTGGTCATCATAACTTCAGTGCCGTCCAGTATAACCAAAGTCGGCTTTACCATCATAGACAGCTCGGCAATGATTGTGTTAATATCCTGGTGAAAGATATTGCGGCGTCCGCCCAAAAGGCCGTACCAGTTTTTCATCGACATAGAAGCGCCGGCCCTGGCGTGGTGTTTGACCGGGGTGATACCAATCAGTTTGTTGACCTTCTCAAACGGCCCGAAGAAGATAGGCCAATTTTTAATGAGTTTGCCACGTTCGAGCGTGGTGTGCTTGAAGTGATGGTCTTTTGGCAATATGACTTTTGCGCCTGCCCGGCTTGCCGCTTTGCGGATACCGCTTAATGTAAAACAGCTTGCGGGGTCGTTAATCGGATTGTCGGTAACGTACACCCGCTTTGCCCCGGCTTTGTAACACAGCCGGACTACCTCAGCCACCAGTTCAGGATGGGCCGTGGCTCCAAGCATTGGCGGTGAGGCAAATGCAACATTTGGTTTTATTGCAACCGTTTCGCCGGGCTTGACAAATCTTTCTATGCCTCCGAGCAATTCTATCGCCTTGTTGACAGTTTTTACTCGGTCCGGCCCCTGGACAATACTCATTGTCTTGCCCTCTTCAGACGGCACCGAAAAAGGCGGTAATGTTACGAGCGATTCGACATCAACGCCGGGTTTTGGGCCCTGGCTATCATAAAGCCGATAAGAAATTATACCGGCGGCGGCGATTGAAATTCCGGCTTTGCCTGCCCGCGCCAGAAATTTCCTTCGCCCGAGTTTTTTATCATTTTGCTCAGTCATTGTTAGCTGTCCCGCTGAGCTTATTAACAAGCATTACCGCTAAATTTTCAGCGGACTGTTGATTTTCAGCTTCGTGAATGCCAACAACAAAAGGCCCTGTCGAAAGCACAATTTCAGTGGTGTCATAGAAATCTAGGACTTTGCCTTCGAGGATTTTATTGGTCGCCTTGCTTGCTGTAGCGCCGTTTTCAATCAGAAAGCTGCGATAGCTTTCTGCGACTGCCTCGGCATCTTTGGGACCGGAGCGTTTGCTCAAAAATGCCGTGATAGTTTCACCGTTAAGCTCGTATCCGGCAGCGAAGATGTCAGTCAATCCTTCAAAGCCAAAGGCACTTGCCAGATAAAGCTTGACACTTCCCGGGACCAAATTGTCCTTTGGCAGGTGGTCGATTTCAGGTATAGCGGTATCATCGTGAACGGCCAGGTTCGTGGGAATTTTCCTTGCGACTTCCGCCATTGCCGCAAGCAGCTCATCCGATTCAGCGAAGCCGACCAGCTCGATATAATATTGGCCGTGCGCAAGATAAAACGCATTACTGGTTTTGTATGCAAATTGCATATCCGGCAGGTTCTCAACTTCGGGCCTTTTTTGCACGCTGTAAACCGAAAATGCGTTTCTGGTCCTGGCCATATCAAAGATATAGAGCTCCATCACCAGGTTTTCATCCGCCTGGCTTACAAATCTCTGGGTGGACAATTTTATAAAACCAGCGTCGATATAAAGGGGGGCCTTGCCGTTAATCTTTTCGTAAAGATTTTCGGTGGTGTAAACTTCAATTTCTGAAAGCGTTTTGAATCCGTAAGGCAGAAGAAAAGTCAGGTCTTTCTTTTGTTTTGGCATCTGCTTTATGAATACCCCGACAGCGATAAGTAAGAGAATCGCTAATAAGCAGATGCCTATAACAGATTCGAGACGTTTTGCCCGGC